>JACAAW010000030.1 GCA_013377115.1 Bacteroidota bacterium
CAGTGAAGACAGAAACAAGCCAAAAAGACTCTTTGAATGCGGAAAAGGCACATGATAAGAAAGTATCGGATATTGAAGATTCAACATCAAAAAAGACCACAGAAAAGGACAAGAACAATCCAGTAGCGAATCTTCCAATCGTTTTGATTTACAATTTCCATGTCACCAATCGTTGTGTTTCATGCATTGCTATTGAAGATGCCACCACCAAAACACTGAATACTTATTTCTCCTCTGAAATAAAACAAGGTCGTATAAAACGTAAAATTTTAAATGTGGATGATGAAGCCAACAAAAAAATCTCCGAAAAATATGAAGCTTTTGGCTCAGGATTATTTGTTACAAGAGTTTTTAAAGGAAAAGAAACTACAACAGATTTTACCGGTGATGGTTTTAAATACGCAAAAAATAAACAAGAAAAATTCATAGAACTATTGAAAACCAAAATCTCTGAATATTTAAAATAATGAATATTGAAATATTTTTACAAAATGATGCAATCTTAATCAGAAGTCATTAAGAATTCATTTCGAAATCTCTACTTAATAGATTCTGAAACAAGTTCAGAATGACAAATGAGTATAGAAAACAATGTCTTAATAATAGTTTTAAATTTAATTAAAATGAAAAAAACAATCTTATTAATTTCGGTAATTCTCTTTAGTCTTCAACTATCTGCTCAGACCAATGGCGACACTATTATTTCCAATAATCCAAAAAATCTCAAATTAAAAGTACTGTATTTTCATATTACCAATCGCTGCAATACATGCAAATCAATTGAGGCTCACGTCCGAAAGACAATAAACGAAAACTTCAAAACAGAATTGGAAAATGGGACTATTGATTTGTATATTTTAAATTGCGAGCTTCCCGAAAACAAAGTTATCAGCGAAAAATATGATGCTTATGGTGCAACTTTAGCTATCACCAAAATAACAGGCACTACCGAAAAAACCGAAGATCTCACAAATTTTGCTTTCTCAAAAGCGCATGATGAAACTATTTTTGTTGGTGAATTAAAAATAAAAATTCAAGAACTTCTTAAAAATTAGAAAATGGAATTCCTTCAAAATTGGCTAGATGCCACCAATATTCCAATTTTATCTGCTTTCATTTTAGGAATAATGACTGCAATTTCGCCCTGCCCTCTTGCTACAAATATTACCGCAATTGGCTTTATAAGCAAAGACCTTGAAAATAAAAAACAAATTTTCTTTAATGGACTTTGGTACACTTTGGGCAGAGCAATTAGCTATACAGGATTGGGTGTTATTCTTTACTTTGGTGCCAGCAAATTTCAAATTGCAAAATTCTTTCAATCTAATGGGGAGAAATTTCTTGGACCATTACTCATTATTGTTGGAATTCTGATGTTCGATTTTATCAAAATAAAATCTCCAGGTTTTGGAAAATTAGGTGAACGAATTCAAAACAAAGAACGAAAAAGCAATTGGTGGAGTTCATTGATATTAGGAATTGTTTTTGCTTTGGCCTTTTGTCCATACAGTGGCGTACTTTATTTTGGAATGCTAATTCCTATGACAATCAGCAGCAGCTCAGGTTTATTTTTACCATTTGTATTCGCAATTGCCACAGGTTTACCGGTAATCATCGTTGCTTATTTGCTGGCTTTCAGCATTTCAAGTATTGGCGGATTTTACAACAAGGTGAAGATTTTTGAGAAATGGTTCCGCAGAATCGTAGCTGTTATCTTTATTCTTGTTGGGTTCTATTACATGTATATTTTCTTTTTGAAAGGTTAACATTTTTGATTTGGCAGCACTTCGACTGGCTCAGCAACCAGCTCAGTGACCTCGCCAATTAATTATTCCGAAGATTAACTAATTGTTGAGCATCAAATTTACTTTTAATATAGCCAGAATTGAAATTAGAAAAGGCGTATGGACTGAGCTCGTTTCCTGGATTTTCTTTACTTCCAGGTCCAAAAACATTTGAAGTACTCACATAAATAAGTCGCTTTATTTTTAATGATTCTGCAACATTAAGGATATTTCTGGTTCCTTCAACATTTACTTTTTGATAAGTTTCATTGGCAGCATTCATTTTAGTCAATGCAGCTGAATGAATGATTATTTCACAACCTTTGGCGGCATCTAAAATGGAATCATAATCGCAAATATTTCCATATTTAATTACAACAGGAAGGTTTTCAAAACAAACTGAATTTGAATTTTTATGAATAAGAACCTGAACTTCAATATTTCTAGAAACAAGCTCTCTTATGATATTGTTTCCCAAAAGTCCAGTTGCACCAGTAACAAATACTTTCAATTTGAGAATTATTTAGGACGTGGAAGCATGCCATCCAACAGACCGTCTTTCCATCTTCGTGGAAGTAACTTTCCGACAATTGCCAGAAGTTTCACGTCAGATCCTGTAATAATCATGAATCTGGAAGTTCCTTTACATTTAGCCAATATTTGTTTCGCGGCTTTTTCAACTGGCATCACTTTTCTAGGAGAATCTTGTTTCATCCATTGTGGTTGTCCTTTTACTTCGTTGTGGAATTGTGGAGTATCCATATCGCCAGGACAAGCAACATAAACGCCAATTTTTTTGCATAATAATTCACGTCTCAATGATTCCGCAAAATTTACAACTCCTGCTTTTGCTGCACAGTAAATTGAATATCCAGCACCACCAATCAAACCAAATCCAGAGGATACAAAAAGCACTTTCGAACCTTCAACCAATAATGGTGTAAAGAAATAGGAAGTTTGAATGCTTCCCCATAAGTCAACTTCTAAATCCTTTTTAAGTTCAGGAATGGTTTCATAATCAACCAATAATTTTGTGGTAACTTCTCCAGCATTCACAACAAGGAAATCAACCTGGCCATATTCCGCTTTCACTTTTGCGGCAGCCTCACGAACTTGACTTTCAATAGTTATATCACAAGAAATTCCAGAAGCTTGAATATTTTTTGCTTTAAGTCCGTCAATCGCTTTATCGATGCGTTCTTGATTTCGGGCCAGAATAATGATTTTATACTCCTGATTCCCTAATAATTCTGCCAAACACAATCCTAAACCTGAAGAACCTCCTGTTACTACTGCAATTTTTGCCATGTTTTTTCTAAATTTAAATTTATTGATTTCTAGTGCAATATTATTTAAAATAAATCAATTTGCAATAGTGACTTTAAAAATTATTATTGAAAGGAAATTAATTTATGATTCAAATATTCAATAAAACCTCTAGTTGATGTGTTTTTATTCCAAACATCAACTTAATTTTTGAAATTTCATTGAGTATCTTTTCTTTATCAACCGGAGCAGTCATTTTTCGGCCAATTATCATTACATTTTTAGGAGTATGTTCACCCGAAATAAATTCAAAAACTTTGGTTTTATAACCAAATGCTTCCATTATTAATGCGCGAAGTCCGTCTGTAATCGTTTCGGCAGTTCTTTCTTCAAGAATTCCGTGTTTTGTAATTGCACATAATTTGCTCGTGATGCTCATCTCTTTTCTGATTTGCTTGTGGCAACAAGGAGCGCAAACAATCAATGAAGCATTTGAGGAAATCCCTTTAAAAATAGCTTCATCAGTAGCCGTATCGCAAGCATGAAGCGCAATTAAAATATCAACTTTTTTTAAGTTTGATTTTTCAATGGTTCCTTGCTCAAATTTCAAGTTTTCGAAACCAGCATTTTTTGCAATTTGATTTGATAAATCAACCATATCCTGCCTGAACTCAATTCCTGTTATATTTGCTTTAAAATTAAGTTTGTTGGTTAAATAATCGTAAAGAGCAAAAGTTAAATAACCTTTTCCTGAACCCATATCAACAATATCAAGGTTTTCTTTTTCAGGAAGTTCACGAATTTCAGGTTCCAGGAGTTCTATATATTTATTGATTTGAACATATTTATCAGCCATTTCCTTTTTTAGCTGCCAGTTGGAATTCACAACACCAAGTTCCCGAAGATAAATATTGTTTTCGAGGGCAATTAAACGGTTTTTTACTTTATCATGACTAAAGCTTGGCACAATAATTTGGTTTGCAGGTGTAGTTTTTAACTTTACCTCTCCTTTCGAATTATGAGTAATTTGAATTGTTTCATTGGTGGTGAAAAGATCTGCATTTAAAAAATCATTCTCCAAAGCAGCATTAATCAATGAAATTGCTTCAACTGTTTCGAAATTCTTGGTAATATCTTTTGTTTGATGGCGGTAAACAAAGGACCATCTCATGCCAGCCTTAAGTTTAACAGCAGTAATGATAATGCTTTTTAAATCAGAACCAACAATTCTTTTATTACTGAGAATTAGTTTGATGAGTTCTAAATTCAAAAAACATGAATTTAATTTTTCTTGAAAAATATTAATCTGGTTGTTCATCACTAATAAATTATTTAATGCAAACCTATTGAATTTTTGAAGGAATTGCAAATTTGAATATAGTCTTGTATCAACCAAAACAAATTTCTTTTAGTTAAGTTGTAATTTGTAAGAATTATTTATACCTTTGCGTATTATACCAATTAGTATTATACCAATTAGTACAAAAATGAAACAATCACCATTTATTTATGGCAACACTGTTTGTAGCCATTCATTCACAAATAGAGAAATTGAAATTAAAAAGCTTTTTGATAATCTTACAGGAGGAATTAATACAATGATAATTTCACCACGAAGATGGGGAAAATCATCTTTAGTTGAAAAAGCTGTTTTTGAGATAAATAAAAAAGAAAAAACATATAAAACTTTAATTATTGATTTATTCTCTGTCAGCAGTGAAGAAGAGTTTCTAGAAACGTTTGCACGTGAAATAATTAAGGCTTCATCAACAAAGTGGCAGGATTGGTTGAAAAGTGGTAAAGATTTTTTTAAAAACCTGATGCCTCAAATAAAAATTGGCATTGATCCAGCTACAGATTTTAGCATTAGTTTTGACTGGAAAGAACTTAAAATACACAGCCAGGAAATACTTAATCTTCCAGAAACTATTGCACAAAAAAAAGGAATCAAAATAATTATTTGCCTTGATGAATTTCAAAATCTATCCTCCTTTCCTGATTTCGAAAACTTTGAAAAAAAAATGCGAGCTGTTTGGCAAAGACAAAAAATGGTGACTTACTGCCTTTATGGAAGCAAAAGACACATGATGACTGAAATATTTAACAATCCATCAAAACCATTTTACCGTTTTGGAGATTTGTTAATGCTTCCAAAAATAAAAGAAGCAAAGTGGGTTGAATTTCTTTGTAAAAGTTTTAAAGAAACGGGAAAATCTATCAAAGAATCGGATGCATTGCTTGTCACACAATTAATGAGAAACCACTCATGGTATGTTCAGCAATTAGCACATTATACTTGGAATTTAACACAAAAAATTGCCACAAAAAAAGAAATTGAAATGGCTTTAATCGAATTAATTAATGCGAATTCTCCATTATATCAAAAAGAAATTGAAAGTTTACCTTCTACGCAATTGAACTTTTTGAAAGCAGTCGTAAGTGGTGAGAAGCATTTTACAAGTACTTCTGTAATGAATAAATATAAATTGGGAACGCCACGCAATGTCAGTAAAAACAAAATTACCCTTGTAAATAATGACTTAATACAAGAGATAGATCATCTTTTCGAATTTGTTGATCCTGCTTTTGAACTTTGGTTTAGAAAACAATTTTTTCATCAATCCTACCTTAATATTTGAAGAATTGGTTTATTTTTTCAGATAAGTAATAGATCTTCGTAACAAAGATAAAGAACCAGAAGAATGGCTTTATAAAATGCCTGAATTTAAAATTCTAACTTGGCGCGAGAATACTTATGGCTATGAAGTTAAACCTCCCATAGTTATAGAATAATTACTTCTCAATAAAATTAATTTCAAACTTTTTTATAAATTTGTATAAGGAATTAATTTAAAAAAATATTTATGAGAATTTCTTTAATAATTTTAGCAGTAATTATTAGCAATCTATGCTTCGGACAAATTGTAGACGGAGAAAAAACACTTCGGTCAAAAACAACAGATACCATTATTGGATGGAAAAAAGGAGGTATTGTCGGATTAAATCTTTCCCAAGCCTCATTTAGCAACTGGGCAGCTGGGGGACAAAATTCAATCTCTTTTAATGGTCTAATCAACGTTTTTGCTAATTACAAAAAAGAAAATACAACTTGGGACAATATGCTGGATTTAGGTTATGGCTTCCTTCAACAAGGTAAAAATAAAAGCATGATTAAAACAGATGACAAAATTGACTTCACTTCAAAGTATGGCAAAATTGCCAAGAAAAATTGGTATTACGCGATTCTTTTAAATTTCAAAACCCAAATGTTACCCGGATACAATTATCCTGATGACTCTACAAAAATTTCTGATTTTTTAGCTCCAGGTTACCTGTTAGGAGCACTTGGTATGGATTACAAACCTAATAGTCATTTTAATGCTTTCATAGCACCAATTACATCTAAAAATTCGTTTGTTAATAACACCAGTATGGCGGATGCGGGTGCATTTGGAGTTGATAAAGCAACCTATGATACGGCTGGCGTCTTGATTACTCATGGTAAAAAGACCAGAAGTGAATTCGGTGGTTATATTCGGATTAATTATCAAACAACTTTCTTTAGTGATAAAAGCGTTTCATTATTATCAAAATTAGACCTTTATTCAAATTACTTGCATAATCCTGAAAATGTTGATGTAAATTGGGAAACAATTATTGGATTTAAAGTCAATAAATTTATTTCTGCAACAATTACAGCTCAATTGGTTTATGATGATGATACAAAAATTGGAATCGACAAAAACAATGATGGAATTATCGATTTTTCCGGTCCAAGAACTCAATTTAAAGAGGTAATTGGTATCGGATTTAATTATAAATTCTAATTTTACGCTTTAATCTAAAATAACTTCATTATTCAAAAAAATGCTCAATCCTAGCAATATCCTTAATCAAGTTAATAACTTGAAAAACATCATCAAACCTGAAAATAGTTCACATATCTGGCAATTCTCACGAGTTGGTGGTGTGAATCGCGTAAATCTGGAAACTGGAATGGATTTGGTTTCATTGGAGCATCTTGACCAGAAACTTTGGACCGCACTTAGTTGCCCAGTTCATGGATTAGAAGTTGATTCTAAAACTCTCGAATTAATTGATAAAGATAATGATGACCGAATTCGTGTTCCTGAAATAATTGAAGCTGTTCGCTGGATCACTAGTCTAATAAACAATCCTGATGATTTAATTAATGAAAATACAAGTCTTCCTTTATCAGCAATTAATACCTCAACTGAAGAAGGCCAAATGCTGTTAAACTCTGCAAAACGGATTTTAAAGAATTTGGGAAAAGCGGAAAAAACAGATATCAGTGTTGAAGAAACCTCTGATTTGGAGAAAATTTTTTCCGGCACAAAGTTCAATGGAGACGGAATCATTACTGAAGACACTTCGGAAGATGAAAAAATAAAAAAACTAATCAATGATATCGTTTCTTGTATTGGCTCTTCTACCGACCGAAATGGGAAGCAAGGAATTTCAATCGATCATGTTAATGAGTTTTACAAAAACTGTGAAGATTATTCAAATTGGCATTTAAAAGCTGAAAATAATTTAGCGAATATTATGCCTTATGGAGATTCAACAGCCCAAGCCTTAGAGGCTTTTACAAATATAAAATCAAAAATAGAAGACTACTTTATAAGATGTAGGTTGGCAGAATTTGATTTAAATTCAACCGAAATACTTAATTCAATTAACGAAAGCCTTGAATCAATTAAGGCTAAGGACTTAAATTTATGCAATGAAGAAATTGCCAATTTACCCCTTTCTAAAATAGAAGCAAAAAAACCACTGCCATTAAATTCAGGAATTAATCCAGCTTGGAATAAATCTTTATCCATTTTTAAAGAAAAAGTAATCGATCCTGTATTTCCCAAAAAAGAAGATTTATCTGACACCGAATGGGAAAAAATAAAAAAAAATTTTGATGAATATTCTACTTGGCAATCTGAGAAAGCTGGTAATGCTGTTGAGAATTTGGGATTGGCTGATATTCGAGAATTACTTGCAAATAATTCAAAAGATCTTTTGATATCACTTATTGAAAAGGACAAAACTTTTGAGAACGATTCAAATAATATTTTTCTCGTTGATAAATTAGTTAGGTATTATCGCGATCTTTTTACTTTGCTTAGAAATTACGTTACTTTTTATGATTTCTATTTACCAAATTCAAAAGCTATTTTTCAAGCTGGAAGTTTATACATCGATCAACGTTGCTGTGAGCTTTGTATAAAAGTTACTGATATGAGCAAACACAATACGTTAGCTGGCTCCAGCGGAATCTGCCTGGTTTATTGCGATTGCTACTCAAAATCAATGAACGAAAAAATGACCATTGTTGCTGCTTTAACTGATGGCGATATCGATAATATTGCTATTGGAAGAAATGCTATTTTTTATGACAGAAAGGGCAATGACTGGGATGCTACAATTGTAAAAATAATTGAAAATCCGATTAGCATCCGACAAGCATTTTGGTCACCATATAGAAAAGTTTCTAAATTCATTTCTACACAATTAGAAAAATTTGCTGCTGAAAAAGACAAAGAAGTCCATACTACTGCTACTTCTGGTGTAGAAAAAAACATAAGCAAAGTGGATAAAGGAATTTCACAGTCGATGAAAGAAGCGTCTTCTGTTAATGTAAATACCACAAGCCCAGTAATTCCTCCTCCAATTACTTCTGCGCCAGCAACTCCACCTGCAGCTCCAGTGCATCAGCCTTTTGATATTGGGAAATTTGTTGGAATTTTTGCAGCTTTCAGTCTTGCTCTTGGGGCTATTGGTTCTGTTTTGGTCTCGATACTTACGGGATTTTTTGGTCTCGAATGGTGGAAAATGCCTTTAGCAATTGTCGGAATTATTTTAACTATTTCTGGACCATCGATGATTTTAGCATGGCTTAAACTTAGGAAAAGAAATTTAGCACCACTTTTAGATGCCAATGGCTGGGCAATTAATGCCAGGGCAAGTATCAATATTCCTTTCGGAAGTACTTTAACACAACTTGCAAGTTTACCAATAAACTCGAAATTGAATTTAAATGACCCATTTACAAAAAAGAAAAAACCACTTATACCAATTTTATTAGTTCTTCTTACTTTATTTGGAATTGCAATTTATATATTGTGGCATTATGGATTCCTCTTGAAATGGGGATTTTTGCACAAATAATAAATTTATTTAAAATTTGATTTTTCAAAATTAAACTAATATGTCAATCACAAAATCAGAAGCAATTATTTGGATTGCAATTTCCACCGGTGAAGCCGACGGCGAATTTACCGAAGCCGAAATCATGGACGCAATTAATAATACAAGCTATTCAAAATATTTCGCAGATGCAGATAATTCTGGCATCAACGAAAAAATCCAGTCGAAAGAACTCAATGAGGAATCTGCAGTTGAAGTTTTAAAACAATTAAGTCAAGCTGAAAAAATAGAAGCATTGGCAATTTGTTTCGGAATAGCGGTTTCTGATGAAGTTGCCACTTCTGAAGAAAAAGCCTACCTTTTTGATATTGGTCTCAAAATAGGAATCGAAGACTGGGAAGAAGTAGTGAAAAAGTATATGGAAATGTCTGCTTAGCTTTGCTATTTATGAAAACCAAAAACGAAATCATTTCAGAAATCATCACTTTTTGTGAAGAAAACGCTGATGAAGCAATGGCGCTAAAATATTCCAGATATTTCAAAGGCGAATTCAATGCTTACGGACTTACCAATCCAATCGTAAATACAAAGGTGAAAGAAATGTTGCGTAGAAAAGATTTCACCATTCAAACCGTAATAGAAGCCGCACCACAACTGTTTAAAAGCGGCAAATACGAGGAAACATCATTCGCCTTGCTATTAATAAATGGACTTCCGAAAGAATTCACAAAAGAGGTATTTAAAAAAATTGAAACTTGGTTTTCTATTGCCATTCATAATTGGGCGCACGCCGATACTTTGGCAATGTTCACTTTGCCGCAATTAGTTAAAAAGGAAGTTATAAGTATGAATGATTTTGAGCCATGGCTTACATCAGAATATAAATTCCAGCGCCGCTGTGTGCCTGTAACATTAATAAAATCATTAAAAACTACCGAAGATTACAATTCAATTTTCGAATTTTTAAAACCACTAATGTTAGACCCTGTCAGAGAAATCCACCAAGGCATGGGCTGGTTCCTCCGCGAAGCATGGAAGAAGAAACCTGAAGTAACCGAAGCTTTTCTATTGAAATACAAAAACACAGCAGCCCGTTTAATCTTCCAATATGCCTGCGAAAAAATGACTCCTGAACAAAAATTGAAATTTAAAAAAGAGAAAATATAGCAAAGTCATTCTGATTGCCAGTCTGCTTTCTGGAACTCGTTTCAGAATCTTATTTTTTTGCTATACCAAAAGGGTTTTTAGAAAAAATTACGTACCTACAGCACTTTAAATTATTACTATTTGTTTCTTTACCGATATTTTATCCCTACGGGATAATGCAATTCTATAAAAGATTAATTATTACCAGCCTCGTAGAGGCGAAATATCGGTAAAAACGAAAATAAAGATGCTAATTTAGCCCCGTAGGTGGCGATATGTTAAAATTGCCATTATTGTTTTCAATCTGAAATCGTTTCAGAATCTTTTGTGTTTTTTATAATTTAAATTGCCACAACCGTCATCTTGAGCGTAGTTGAAAGTGGTCGTGGGTCATTAATAAAGAGAATATCTGGTCTGCTTGCACTATGAATAGTCGAAGTGTAGCCCAAATAAATTGACACAATTAAAAATCCTAGCAAATTGCAAAATTTGGTAAAAATCATTTTTTATGCTATTTTTGATTTGTTTTTGAAAAACGGTCATCATTTGAAATTAATTTTAATAATAATGAAAAAGAGTTTGGTTATTTTGTGCATTGTGTTTCTCGCTTTACAAAGCAATCAATCGCGATCTCAATCATTCCGAGCCACTTTACCAGACACCATTAAATATGGCGAAGCAATTCAAGGTTCAGCCTTAAGCTGTTGGATAAATAATTATGTAACCAACCTTACCGATAGTGCAATAATATTTGATTTAGTGAGAGTACAAGACGATATTGCAACTCCAGGATGGACCAGCTCATTTTGCTTCGTTACATGCCAAATCCCTGAGATTGACAGCATTCGTGTAAGCCTTGCAGCCCATGATTCTGTTAATATGGCCGTACATTTCATTATCACCGATATTCCCGACAGCGGCACTATTCTAATGAAAATTAAAAATGCCTTAAATCCCTCAGAAGTAATTTATCAACGATTTTATGGAATAAGTCAGATGGCTTCTGGAATATATAGCTCTGGATTTACACCCAGCTCTAGCGGTATTTTCCCATCGCCAGTTCGTTCGGGTAGCATTTTCAATATTCAACTTTCGAATATGAAAACAACAAATGATGCTGTTTTGAAGATATATTCCGTTTACGGAAATCAAGTAAGCAAAGGGCCTCATCTAAACCCAGGTATCAATCAATTAAATTGCAATTTAGCTTCTGGAATTTACTTCTACACTGTTTCAGCAGATGAATTACAATTTTACTCTGGAAAGTTGATTGTTGTGGAATGAGTTTATTTAAAAAAATGACTCAATAATTAAATTAGTTCATTTTCAAATCATCAAATTTTCAAATCAACAAATCAACCATTCAACTTATTAACCAATTAACTGGCAACAAAAGAAAAATCCTATTACCTTTGCAATCAAAATAATAATAGAAAATTGTGAGTTTCGAAGAACTAAATTTAAGCAAACCTCTTTTTAATGCAATCAGCGATATTGGTTTTACAAGCCCTACTCCCATTCAGGAAAAGGCATTTCCAATCGTGCTTTCTGGCCGGGATGTTATTGGCATCGACCAAACCGGAACCGGAAAAACCATCGCTTACCTTTTACCAATTTTACGCGAATTAAAATTCTCAGTTCAAAAAAACGCCAGAGTTTTAATCGTTGTTCCTACACGTGAGTTAGTAATGCAAGTTGTTGGCGAAATTGAGAAATTAACCAAATATATGAATGTTCGCACCATCCCGATTTATGGTGGTACCAATATTAAATCTCAAAAAGATATTAGTGTCGAAGGTCAAGATATTATTGTGGCAACTCCAGGAAGACTGATTGACTTGGTATTGAGCGGTGTAGTTAGATTAAAAACCATTCAGAAATTTGTAATTGATGAAGTTGACGAAATGCTAAACCTAGGTTTCCGCATTCAGTTGGTGAATATTATGGAATTATTACCAGTAAAAAGGCAAAATTTAATGTTCTCGGCAACTTTAACGCCAGATGTTGACAAACTAATTTCAGATTTCTTTTATAATCCAATAAAAATTGAAATCAATCCTCACGGAACACCTTTAGATAATATCACTCAAAAAGGATATCATGCACCAAACTTTATCACCAAATCCAATTTATTAGAATACCTTTTCAAAAGCGATCAAAACTTGTCGAAAGTATTGATTTTTGTTGGAAGTCGTAAGGCAAGCGATCGTCTTTATGAATTCATGAAAGAGAAATTCCCAAGTCAATTTGGGGTAATTCATTCAAATAAAACACAAAATTATCGTTTCAAGGCATTGAAAAAATTTCAGGAAAACACATACAGAGGTTTGATTGCAACTGATATTGCAGCTCGTGGACTTGATATTTCAGATGTTACTCATGTTATTAATTTCAACACGCCAGAAATTCCTGGTGACTATATGCACCGAATTGGTCGTACAGGACGCGCTACCAAAGAAGGAACAGCGATCACTTTAATAAATGAAGCTGAAAAAAGCCATATTATTGAAATTGAGGATTTAATTAAGATGAAAATCCCGATTGAACCTTTACCTGAAGAAGTTGAAGTTTCTGATATTTTCTCTGATGAAGAAAAACCAGATCCAAGCGATAAGAACTACCTCAAAACAGTAACTCCTAAAGTTGCAAAAGGAGCATTTCACGAAAAATCAGCATTGAACAAAAAAACGAATCAAGGTGGAGCTTATCGAAAATTTGCAAAACAAAAAGCAAATAAAACGAAATCGCGCTTAAGAAATAAAAAGTAATTTTTTTAAACTTAAATTTTATTTTATTTTTGCAATTGATTCATAATTATTGATAATAAATTAGACAAATGAAAATTTTACTTGTAGAAGACGAAAGAGATTTGGCTAATTCTATTTTTGAATATTTAGTTAAAACAGATAAATTCACTTGCGACATGGCTTTTGATTTAAAAAGAGCCAGAGAATTAAGCGAAGTTTTTGAATACGATTGCCTAATTGTTGATATCGGTTTGCCTGATGGTAGCGGCATGGAAATCATTAAAGAAGTTAAAGAAAACAATGCCAAAGCTGGAATCATAATTATTTCGGCTCAAAACTCGATTGATGTTCGTATTGAAGGATTGAATTTAGGTGCTGATGATTATCTTACCAAACCTTTTCATTTATCCGAATTAAATGCAAGAATTTTCTCATTAATGAGGCGCATCAAATTTGAAGGAGAAAGTTCCTTTAATTTTAATGAAATCTCCTTAAATCCTCAAAATAGAGAAGTTAGAGTTAAAGATAAATTAATTGATTTAACAAAAAGCGAGTACGATTTACTTCTTTATTTTATTACAAACAAAAACAAACTCCTTACCAAAGCTTCCATCGCCGAGCATTTATGCGGCGAATATGTGGATGTATTAAGTTCTTTTGATTTTATTTATTTACATATCAAAAATTTGAGAAAGAAACTACTTCAATTCGAATGCGAAGATTACATCAAAACAGTTTACGGAGTTGGTTATAAATTTTCAACAGAATGAGACTTTTATCTAAGACCAGTTTGCTGATTCTGACAATCAGTATTTTTATATTTTTCGTAGGGAATATCGTATTCTTTATGGTTACGAAACAAATGATTAATTCTCAAGTGAATTCAGAATTAAATTCATTAAAACTGGTTGTAGTAAAAAATATTGATAGCAATCCTGAAGGCATATCTTCCAATAACATTTCTGATATTGTAAAAGTAAGTCCAACAGCTAAAAATCAACTAATTGAATCGCAGTTAACGGATACCGTTATTTACAATTCTGTTGAAAAGAAATTTGTTCCTCACCGCAAATTGGTTTTTACGCATGCCAATGCAAAGGAGAACTTTAAAGTTGAAATCTATAAATCATTAATAGAATCTGATATTGTTGTCGAACGAATAACAATCTCCTCTATCCTTCTTGTAATTATTTTCGTGATTTCCATTTACTTTATAAATAAATTTATTTTCGAAAGCGTTTGGAAGGATTTCTTTTCTACCATTGAGAAAATTGAAAAATACAATATTCATCATAAAGAAAATTTGATTTTAAAAAAATCAGAAATTGTAGAATTTGATCGTCTGAATACGGTATTACTTTCTTTAGTTGATAGGATAAAACGAGACTTCGTGAACTTAAAAGAGTTAACTGCCAACACTTCTCACGAAATACAAACTCCAATTGCCATTATTAGAAGTAAAGCTGAAATATTGTTACAATCAGAACAACTCTCCGAAAACGAAGTTGATTTAATTAGCTCTATACTTTCTACAGCTGAGAGACTTTCAAAATTAAACCAATCCTTACTCCTGATTGCTAAAATCGAGAATGATCAATTTGGAAATTCAGAAACAATTGATATTTGGGAAGTAATAGAAAAATACGTTGAAAACTTCGACATTTTGTTCTCTGCTGGCGAGTATGCCTTCACCAAAACAACCAATTCTCTGTACGTTAAATTCAATCCAATCCTACTTGATATATTGGTTTCAAATCTTTTGAAGAATGCATTAACCCATAATGAAACTGGTGGAAAAATTATTATTGAATTGGACAATAACAAACTCACTATAAAAAACTCTGGAGCACCTTTAAAATTAGATGCTAACGACATTTTCAAACGCTTTGTGAAAGATAACACAAACAAAAACAATAGTGGTCTAGGCCTTGAGATTGTAAGGAAAATCTGCGATTATTATGGCATAGCTGTTAATTATAGTTATGAAAACCAACTTCATTGTTTTGTTGTTGATTTTGTGAATGTTGCAGAAAAAATCTAATTTTTTACATATTATCAGTAAACTACAGAATTTCTACAAGATTAGTTTCTATCTTGCGCCCATATTTAAACAATAAGCATGATAGGATTACTGGGTATAAGTTATCAATCTTCACCTATTTCAATCAGACAAAGGTTCTCGTTAAATTCGGAACAAATAGAGGAATTCAACAAATTGTTGAAACAAAATAAAGAATTCCATGGTTTGGTAGTACTTTCTACCTGCAATCGTTCGGAATTTTATTTCAACATGAAAGATTGTTGCGAGAAATCTGCATTTAGCTTTATGCTTAAAAGCCTAAAGGAATATTGCGAAATCAATGAAAACATTCGTGAGTACTTCTATTTCAAATCGGAAAACGAAACCTATAAACACCTGTTTGAAGTAGTTTCAGGAATTAATTCAATGGTATTTGGTGAAGCTCAAATTGTTGGTCAAGTAAAACAAGCTTTGCAAACCAGTGAAGAGCTTGGAACCATTGACTCTGAACTTCAACGTCTATTCACAAAATCACTTGAAGCAAATAAAAAAATCAGAACAAAAACTAAATTAAACGAAGGCGCTTTTTCTGTTTCTTACGCAGCTATTGAAAAGTGCTTTACATTATTTCCTGATTTAAAAGATCGCTCTGTATTGCTTGTTGGAGCTGGTGAAACCGGAACCCTTACTCTTAAAAGTCTTATCAAAAAAGGTTGTGAAAACATTATCATCACAAACAGAACCGAAGAGCGCGCTGTTGATCTAGCAAACAAATATAATGTTAATTCAAAACCTTACGAAGAATTAAAACTTCAAATTCAAGTAAGTGACATTATTATCGTTTCAACTGGTTCTCAAGATATTATTATCAGTGAAGAAATGGTTAGAAATGTTATTGAAAAAAGAAATAACAAAAAACAATTATATATCGACCTTTCAGTTCCAAGAAATGTAAGTCCTGATGTTGCAAATATCGAAAACGTTACCGTTTATGATGTTGATGATTTAAAAGAAGTTGTAAATCTGCATCAGGAAAATCGTAAATTATTAATTGATGATGTAGAAGTGATTATCAACGAATATATTGAAGAATACACCAACTGGCTTTCCTCTAAAAACTTATGTTCAGTTATTTCTCTTATTAAAACCAATTTTGGAAGCATCAACAAAAACGAATTAGAAGGATTTAAAAGAATCAACAAAGCTGGCGAAAATCAATTACTTGATGATTACAGCACCCATATTACGGATAAATATACACGACTTCTTATTAAAAACTTAAAAGAAGTTACCAACAACGGAAAAAAATTAGAATATGTTAAGGTTCTAAATGAACTTTTTGAATTAAATTAGCAAATGAAGAATAATACAATCAGAATTGGAACAAGAGGAAGTAAACTAGCGTTATATCAAGCCTACACAACCAAAGACACATTAGAAGAAAAATTTCCTGGACTTAAAGTTGAAGTAATAATTATCAATTCTAAAGGAGATAAAATTTTGGATGTCGCCCTTTCAAAAATTGGCGATAAAGGTCTATTCACCAAAGAATTAGAAGAAGCTTTATTAAGAGACGAAGTTGATATTGCTGTTCATAGTCTTAAAGATGTGCCAACAGCAGTTGCAGATGGATTGAAAATTAGTGCAGTTTTGCCTAGAGCCGATGTTAGGGATGCTTTGGTAAGCCATAAAGGTTTAAAATTGAACCAACTTACATCAGAAATGGTAATTGCGACTTCAAGTTTAAGAAGAATTGCACAACTATTAAAGATAAACCCAAATTTCAAAATTATTGACATACGAGGAAACGTTGATACCCGCATTCGAAAAATGGAAGAAGGATTTTGCGATGTAATGATTATGGCGGCAGCTGGTTTAAAAAGACTTGGATTAGATAAATATATTTCTGAGGAAATTGATCCAATCGTAATGATTCCTGCTGTAAGTCAAGGTGCCATTGCAATTGAATCAAGAAGCAATGACAATGAATGCAATACTATTTTAAATGCCATTAGTCACGAAGCCACAATGATTACAACAACTGCCGAAAGAATTTTCCTTAGAAAACTTGAAGGTGGCTGCCAAATCCCAATTGGATGTTATACAACAGTTGAAAACGATACATTTACAATAAAAGGTTATATGTCTTACACTGATGGAACTGATGTAATTGAAAAATCAATGTCTGGCTCTATTGAAAATGCTAATGAAATTGCAGAGAATCTGGCTGCATTCTTTATCGAATCTGGCTCTGTCGCACTACTCGAAAGAATAAGACAAGTTAATAAATCTTAATATGTCAATTTTCAAGGAAAAAACAATCATCACCACTTGTGCTGCTGATAAAGCTTCTAAAATAAAGTGCCTTCTAATTCCAAAGGGTGCAGAAGTTATTGAATTTCCTATGATTCAAATTTCTCAAAGTCAAAATTCTGAGGAAGTAAAAAGCGTAATTAAAAAAATACTTACTTTTAATTGGATAATTTTCACAAGCAGCAAAGGCGTTTCTAATTTTTTTTTATGGTTACACCAGTTCGACATTTTTATCAATAAATCAAATGTAAAATTTGCTGTAATAGGAAAATCGACAGGGAAGATTTTAAAAAAATTGGGATTTGAAGCCAATTATATCAGTGAAAGCAAAGACTCAAAAAGTTTTGCTGAAGAGCTAATAAAAATTATTGGAAACGAAAAAGCAAATATCCTCCTTCCAATTGGAAATTTATCAGAAAATAAACTATTTGAGGTATTTAAGAAAAAGCATCATGTAACTTCATTGGAAGTTTATCAAACAAACCTTCCATCAGAATTTGATGATAAGATTTATTCAAAAATTATTAACAACGAATATGATTTGATATTTTTTCTAAGCCCTTCCGCTGTCGAAAATTTCTTAATTTTGCTTGGGGATAAAATAAATATTTCAACAATAAAAGGAATTGCAATTGGAAAAACAACTTCAAAAGCAATGATAAAACATGGGATAAAACCTTTTTTTACCCCAAAAACTCCAAATATTGAATCAATGATTGAAGAGTTTGAAGCTTTAAAGAAAAATAAAAAACTTATATAATAATCTTAACAAAAAAATTATGGCTTTTCCAGAAACAAGATTAAGAAGACTTCGCCAAAGCGAAATCCTTAGACAAATGGTTACCGAAACAAGAGTTGTAGCTAGTGATTTAGTAATGCCATTATTTGTTTATGCAGGCACGAATGTGAGAAATCCAATTAAATCAATGCCAGGCAATTATCAGCTTTCTGTTGAAAACATTGTTACTGAATGCAAAAGATTGGTCGATATGGGAATCAAATCTGTTTTATTATTTGGAATTCCTGAACATAAAGACGCGGACGGAACTTGTGCAACTCATGATGATGCTATTGTTCAAAGAGCCATCATTGCTATCAAAAAAGAAATAAAAGATATTTTTATTATCGCAGACATTTGCAATTGTGAATATACAACTCACGGACATTGTGGAACAATCGTTGATGGTGATGTTCATAACGATTTAACATTGGTTACTTTATCAAAACAAGCGGTTTCTCTTGCAAGAGTTGGTGCTGACATGGTTGCCCCTAGCGATATGATGGACGGACGAGTTGGTCACATGAGACAAGAATTAGACAGAGCAGGATATTACAATATGCCTATTATGTCCTATTCTGCAAAATATGCTTCTGCTTTTTATGGTCCTTTTAGAGATGCTGCAGAAAGTGCTCCTCAATTTGGAAACAGAGCAACTTATCAAATGAATCCAGCTAATGGAGATGAAGCAATGAGAGAAATTGAATTGGATATTGAAGAAGGTGCAGATATCGTTATGGTAAAACCAGCTTTGAGTTATTTGGATGTTATCAGAAGAACAAAAGACACATTCAATATTCCAGTTGCAGCTTATAATGTAAGTGGTGAATTCTCTATGGTAAAAGCTGCTGCTGAAAGAGGTTGGATTGACGAAAACCGTATCACCAAAGAAATCCTTACTTCAATAAAACGTGCTGGTGCTGATATCATTATTACATATCATGCTCAGGATATTGCTAAGTTCTTATAAAATATACAATTCCGTCATTGCGAGGAAGAATGACGAAGCAATCCATTTGCTGCAAATCTTAGATTGCTTCACTACGTTCGCAATGACGAATTAACACAAAATATCATTAAAATGCAAAATACAAAATCTATTACCGAATTCGAAAGAGCAAATAAAACAATTCCAGGTGGAGTAAATTCTCCTGTTCGTGCTTTTAAAAGTGTTGGTTTAAATCCAATTTATATTAGTCATGGAAAAGGATCTCACATTTTTGACATTGACGGAAATTCATATATCGATTATGTTTCTTCTTGGGGACCATTAATTTTAGGTCATTGCAATGAAAAAGTTGTGAATGCAATTAAAATTGCTGCAGAAAAAGGTACAAGTTATGGAGCACCAACAATTATTGAAACAGAAGTTGCTGAATTAATCGCCAGAATGGTTCCTACAATTGATATTGTTAGAATGGTAAATTCTGGAACTGAAGCAACAATGAGCGCTTTGCGTTTAGCCAGAGGTTATACAAAACGTGAATTATTGGTAAAATTCGAAGGCTGCTATCATGGTCATGCAGATAGCTTTTTAATCAAAGCAGGTTCGGGTGCAATTACGCTTGGCCTTCCAGATAGTCCTGGCGTTACTGCTGGCACTGCAAAAGACACTTTGATTGCTAAATACAACGACTTAGAATCTCTAGATAAACTTTTCAAAGAACGTGGAGAAGAAATAGCTGCTGTTATCATGGAACCAGTTTGTGGCAATATGGGTGTTATACTTCCAAATGAAGGATTCTTGAAAGGTGTTAGAGAAATCACAGAAAAATATGGCGCTTTATTAATTTTTGATGAAGTGATTACAGGATTCAGACTTGCAAAAGGCGGAGCTCAAGAATATTTTGGTATTACCCCAGATTTAACTACTCTAGGAAAAATTATCGGTGGTGGCTTGCCTGTAGGAGCTTACGGAGGAAGAAAAGAAATTATGGAAAATCTTGCTCCTAAAGGTTCGGTTTATCAAGCTGGAACCCTTTCAGGGAATCCATTGGCTATGGCTGCTGGACTTGCAATGCTTACCGAATTGAATGAAAATCCTAATATTTATTCAGAACTAGAAAGAAAAGCTAAGAACTTAGCAACGGGAATTGAAGCAAATCTAAAAGAAGCTGGAATTCCTGGTCTTGTTAACAGAATGGGATCAATGATGACTTTATTCTTCACTGAAGAAACTAAAGTGGATTCTTTCGAAACTGCAATGAAATCAAATGCTGCCAGATATGCAAAATATTTCAGCCTTTGCCTTGAAAATGGAATTTACCTCGCTCCTTCTCAATATGAAGCATCTTTTGTTTCTTACGTTCATAGCGATGAAGAAATTGCAAAAACCCTTGAACTAAATTTAAAAGCTCTTAAGCAATTATAAATTAGAAAAGTTTTAAAATAAACTACAAAAGTTTTGAACTTTTGTAGTCTTAAATTTTTAACTTTTGTCACTTAAAAATCACAAAAAATGAACTCAATACTTTTAGATACATTGAACGGAAAAGCGCATAACCGTCCACCAGTTTGGTTTATGCGTCAGGCGGGCCGAGTTTTACCAAATTATCTTGCCTTAAAAGAAAAACACACTTTCTGGGAATTAATGAAAGATCCTGAATTGGCTGCTGAAGTTACCTTAATGCCAATTTATGATTTGGGCGTTGATGCTGCTATTTTATTTTCTGATATTTTGGTTATTCCTTACGCAATGGGAATGGGATTGGAATTTAGAGACAGCGGACCAGTTTTCGAAAAGCCACTAAAATTGGTTGAAAATCCTTCCGAAAAATTAAATCCTGACGGAGACAAACTAAATTATATCTACAACGCAATTGATGCAATCATAAAAAAGCGTCCTGAAAACATTCCATTAATTGGATTTTGTGGTGGACCATTAACTGTTCTTTGCTACATGATTCAAGGCTTGGGAACCAATCATACTTTTCCAGATGCCATTGCATTTATTTATAAAAACAAAAAAGAAACTCTGAAATTGGTTGATGCAATTACTGAATTATCAATCGAATACATGAATAAACAAATTGACCATAAAATTGACGTATTTCAATTGTTCGAAACTCACGCTGGTTTGATTCCAGTTGATTTGTATTTCGAATTATTCATGCCAGCAGTTAGAAAAATGGCTAAAGCCATTCGCCAAAGAAATACACCATTTATTTTCTTCCCGAAAGATATTGGTACTGGTTTCAATAGATTAACTCCAGAAGATTGCGATTATGTAAGTGTTGACTGGCAAATTAGCATTAAAGAAGCTCGGGAATTAATTCATACTGAAATTGGAATCCAAGGAAATTTAGATCCTCGAATTTTAATGGCAAGTCAAGAAGAAATGACTGTTGAACTTGAAAAACTTATTGAATTTGGTTCAAAATACAAAAATTGGATTTTCAATCTTGGCCATGGATTTACACCAGGACTTCCTTACGAAAATGCAAAATATTTAACCGATTGGGTGAAAACAACAAACTGGAAAAGGAACTAACCATGATTAAAGATATTATTTTAAAATACAATAGACCTGGACCACGTTATACCAGTTATCCTCCGGCAAATTTCTTTCATCAAGAATTTAAAACGGAAGATTATCACCGTGCTTTAGTTCAATCTAATTTTGAGAAACCTGAAAATATTTCAATTTACGTTCACGTTCCTTTTTGCCCAAAAATGTGTCACTTTTGCGGTTGCAATACTGATAAACTGGATAATAAAGAAACTTTAGAACGTTATTTTGATTCAATTTTAAAGGAAATAAACTCCGTTGCCGGTTTATTAAACAAAAACCGTGTTGTCACTCAAATTCATTGGGGAGGTGGAACTCCAAATTCAGTTCCTTTCAAATACATTGAAAAGGTAATGGCCAGACTTCAGGATCTTTTCAAGTTTTCTGAAAAAGCAGAAATCGCAATGGAATGCAGTCCTGCATATTTAACAAAAGATTATATTTTCAATTTAAAAAAGGCAGGATTTAACCGAATTAGTCTTGGAATTCAAGATTTAAAATTGGATGTTCTTGAAGCAGTAAACAGATCTCCAGCCAGATATCCAATTGAAGAAATGGTCGCAGATATTCGAGAAGCAGGATTTACCGGATTAAATATTGATTTGATTTACGGTTTGCCGCTTCAAACAAAAAAAAGTTTCTTGAAAACAATAAAAGAAATTGTAAAATTGAAGCCAAACCGCTTGGTAACTTTTTCTTACGCCCATGTTCCTTGGGTAAAAGATTCTCAAAATGTTTTGGAGAAACTTGGATTACCAAGTCCTGAAGATAAACTTGAAATGTTTCTTGTTGCTTTCAATGAATTAATTGAATCTGGATATATTTCTATTGGTATGGATCATTATGCACTTCCAGATGATGAACTGGCATTTGCAAAGAGAGAGAAACTGCTACATAGAAATTTTCAAGGCTATTGCACCAAAGAAACCACAGGACAAGTTTACGCCTTTGGATCTACTGGAATTAGCCAATTACATGGAGCTTATTCTCAGAGCATAAAAAACACATCGCAATATATTAAAGAAATACAGGAAAATAATTTAGCAACTGAACGTGGTTATCAATTAACTGAAAAAGATATTGTTGTCAGAAAAGTAATTAATGAAGTAATGTGCAACGGCTTTTTGAATTTCAGCAATTGTGCTTCGGAACTATCAATTTCAGTAGAAAAACTAAAAGAAATTATTAAATTTGATATTGCAAAATTCGAAGAATTCAAAAATGATAATTTATTAGAAATTTCGGAGGAAGCTATTTCTATTAATGAAACTGGAATGATGATTGTCAGAAATATCGCAATGGCTTTCGATCCTGATTTAGCGGTGAATACCAACCAATATTCTAAAACCATTTAAAATGAACAATCAATATGACGCTTTTGTAATCGGCGCCGGCTTAACAGGACTAACCACTGCATTTTATCTAAAAAGAAAAGGTAAAAAAGTATTGGTGATTGAAAAAAATGATCGTATTGGTGGCGTAATTTCCACAAAAGAAAAAAATGGCTTCCTTTTTGAACAAGGCCCGAATACTGGAATTCTTGGTTCAGTTGAAATGGTTGATTTAATTGAAGATTTAGGACAAGCTGTTCAACTAGAAGTTGGAAATGATAATGTAAATAAACGTTTTATTCTAAAAGGAACCTGGCAGCAACTACCTAGTGGAATTGGAGGGGGAATTTCCACTCCATTATTTACGACCAAAGATAAATTTAGAATTCTCGGAGAAGCTTTTAGAAGTAGAGGAAAAAACGAGCATGAAACCCTCGCAGAAATGGTGCGCAGGAGAATGGGCGAAAGTTTTTTGAATTACGCAATAGATCCCTTTATTTTAGGCGTTTATGCCGGAGATCCCTCCTATTTGGTAACAAGATATGCCCTTCCAAAACTATATAACTTAGAACAAAAATATGGGAGTTTCATTGGTGGCTCTGTAAAAAAAATGTTTAAAGCCAAAGACAATTCAGAAGCACGTGCAACACGTAAAGTTTTTTCGGTAAATGGAGGACTGTCAAACCTAACTGGTGCAATTGCCAATGAAATTGGGAAAGAAAACTTTATTCTTGGAGCCAGCAATTTAAAAATAAACCAAACTGAAAATGGCTATGAACTAAGCTGTAATTCAAATAACGAAACTATTTCATTAAATGCCAAGAACGTTATTACCACTGTTCCGGCATTTGAACTGAGTGAATTTTTACCATTTGTAGAAAAAGAAATTATTTCAAAAACAGAAAATGTTTTCTATGCGCCAGTTGTTGAAGTGGCTTTAGGGTTTAAAAATTGGAATGGCATTGACTTAAATGGATTTGGCGGATTAATTCCACATATTGAAAACCGTGATTTACTTGGAGTAATGTATATGTCATCATTATTCAAAAATCGCGCTCCAGAAAATGGTGCACTAATTTCGATATTTGTTGGTGGAGCAAGAAAACCGCACCTTACAAAATTGCCACAAAACGAAATTGAAAACGTTGTAGAAAAAGAAATGTCGGAATTGATGGGAATAAAAAACTTCAATCCAGATTTATTTGAATTAATTTGGCATAATAAAGCAATTCCTCAATACGGTAAAGAAAGTGGTGAAAGATTTGAATCAGTTGAAACTATCAAAAACAAATATCCAGGTTTGTTTATTGGTGGAAATCTATGTGATGGAATTGGAATGGCTGACAGAGTCAAACAAGGAAAGAAATTAGCAGGATTAGTTGATTAAAAAACCTAACAGATTTTAAAAACCTGTTAGGTTTGGAGCAAAAAAA
Organism: Bacteroidota bacterium; assembly: GCA_013377115.1. Taxonomy (GTDB): domain Bacteria; phylum Bacteroidota; class Bacteroidia; order Bacteroidales; family CG2-30-32-10; genus Cfx2-01. Next base: position 24,486 of record JACAAW010000030.1, read on the forward strand.
AACTTCATCTTTTCAGATGAAGTTTTTTTATTTCAAAATACTAATTATTTAGCTTTTGTAGGATTTGGATGTGCAATTTTCTTAGAGAATTCAGAATAATTAAATTCTTTGTAGAAAGGGTTGCCTTCTTTTGTATGACAAACTGTACAAGTTTTTTCGTCAGGAATAATTAAACCATTTTTTACAGCATCAGCTTGAACTTTCATGATAGCCATTCCTTTGTAAACGCTACCTGGACCATGACAAGATTCGCAAGAAACGCCTTCAGCAACAGTAAGAGTAGCTTCAACTAAAGCTTTATCAGCACCTGCAGCAGTTGAATGACATTTTGTACATTTTGGATCAGTTGCTGGATCAGCGATACCGTTTTTCTTTGCATAATCTAAAGCTTCTGGGCTAGATAATGATTTCATAGCTTGAGAATGCTTGCTTCCTTGCCATAGTTTGTATTGTTCACCTTTAGCAGGGCTGTTGTGACACATTTTACATTTGTCAGCTCCAACATATTTGTTTTGAGCAATAACAGTGCTTCCCATAAATAACACTAAACTTAGCATTAATAATAAATTTCTTTTTGACATGATTGTTTTCCTTTCTTTGTTTTTAGTTAAATAAAATTCTATTTAGTTTTGATTGTAAAAATTCCCTTTCAAATTTGATGCCAATTTTTATTTTCCTATATAAATTATAACATAGAATGAAATATAAAATAATTTCGATGGCAAATATATTAATCTTTTTATTAAATTGGTGTTTTTTTTGTAAATTTAGAATGATTTCAAATAATTGTTAAAATAATAACAATCTCTATGCCAAAAAACAATTTTTATAGACAAAAAAAACAAAAAAAATGGTGCATATTTTTTCAAAAAAAAGAATCCTATAATTTTAATGGGATATTTTGATAAGTATCATCATTTTTTATAATAAAATATTTGGTAGAAAATAATTTCTATATTATATTTACACCGTAAAAAAAACTATTGTTATTTAACAAACAGTTCCAATAGGATTAATAACAAAAAAAACACGAAACATGAACAAAAAATACGCAAATTTCAGAAGTTTAGTTAAAAATTTATTCATTGTTGCAATTGGAATTTTTCTAAGTTTTACTAGTGTTGCGCAAACAAGTCCAATAGACTTTAGCAATTTTTCAAGTATCACCCAAGATTTAAAAGTTCCTGTTAGGGTTGCTATTGACAACAATGACAATATTTATGTTACAGATGCTTCTCAAAAATGCATTGTTCAGTATGATGCTTCTAGAAATTTTGTTGGAAAAATTTATGTTGGAGCAAATCCTACTTCATTGGCTATAGCTGATAACGGAACTATTTTTGTTGGCGATGGCGTAAATGGTAAAATATATAAAAGATTAGGAAATGGAACAACTTCGGTTATTTTCTCAGATACAATTTTCCCTTCCTCAATGGTTGTGAGTCCAAATAACAATCTTTATATAGTAGATAGCAGATCTAAAAAAGTTTTGGTGTTGGATTTCGCCGGAAACATAATCAATACTATTGGCGCGGGAATTTTCCTTTACCCTACTGGAATTGCGTTCGACAGAAAAAACAATAGGATCATTGTTGCAGAGCACGGAGGTTTTGGCAATGGATTTAATTTGCACACTGAAATAAGAATTTTTGGTTTAACTGGTAATTTGATTTCAACTTTTGGAGGTTGGGGAAATACTCCAGGTAAATTTTATAGAGTTCAGGGTTTATCTGTTGGAAGATGTGGAAATATTTATGTTACTGATCCTTTTCAAGGAAATATCAGCGTTTTTACTGAAAACGGAGCTTATATTACAAAATTTGGTCAATGGGGAGATACTTTAGGACAGTTGAATGTTCCATTGGATGTTGTTTTTGATTCACAAGAGAGAGTTCTTGTAGCTTCTTTGAACAACAGTGCATTAGAGGTATTCAATATTGCAGATTCGCTTCCATCATCTACAATTACAAGTGGAAGTGCATCAATTTGTGCTGGTAGCACTACTCCAATTGAGATTGAATTTACAGGAACTTCTCCATGGACATTTACCTATACCATTGATGGAACCAATCCTCAAACGGTTAGCAATGTTACAAATAATCCATATATTTTAAATGCAAATTTAGCGGGAGCCTACAATGTGACTGCCCTTTCTGATGCAAACCACGCAGGAACATGTTTTTCAAGAACAGCAAACGTTATTTTGAATCCCATTCCCACAGCTACAATGCCAAATATAAATCAAAGTATTTGTCAAGGAGAGAGTATCAATATTCCTATTACTTTTACAGGAACAGCTCCTTGGGAATTTTCCTACACCATTGATGGAATGAACCCTGTTACAATAAGTGACATCTACACCAGTACTTATAATTTGACCGCAACAAATTCTGGCATATATGAAATTTCATCCTTAAATAGTGGAAACTGTTTAGGATCTTCTATCTCTGGAATCGCAAATATTTCAATTAATAATGGTCCTACTTCAAACATCATAACTAACAATACAATAATTTGCAGTGGCTCATCTGCTGACATCCAGGTAAATTTGACAGGAACTTCTCCTTGGAATATTACCTATTCTATAAATGGTCAAAATCCAATGACCTACACCAATATCACAACCAATCCTTTTGTTATAAACGCAACTAATCCAGGAAATTATGAGATCGTTGCTTTAAATGATGCAAATTGCATTGGATCAACATTTAATGGAAATACTGTAATAACAGAAAGACAATTACCATTATCAAATGTTATTTCTGGAAATTCTACAATTTGTGCAAATGAATCAACTCCAATTACTATTGATTTACTTGGAAGTTCTCCATGGACATTAACTTATACTGATGGAACTAACTCAAATACGGTGTCAAATATTACTTCAAGTCCATACACCTTTAATACTCAAATTGCTGGACTTTATGAAGTAATTTCTCTCTCAGATGCTTATTGCAATGGAATTAATTATTTCGGAAATTCAATTGTTAACGTTAATCCATTACCATTAGTTGATTTAGGTGCAGATATTAATATTTGTGATGGACAAACTGCCAATCTTGACGGAGGAATTAATGATTTCTATTTATGGAATGATTTAACAACTAATCAAATCTTGACTGTTAGTGCAACTGGAAATTATAGTTTAACTGTGACTGATATTAATGGTTGTCAAAACTCCGATCAAGTATTTGTTAATGTAACTCCTACTCCAGTTTCTGCATTTACGTTTAATTCAAATAATTTAGAAGTTACCTTCACAAATAATTCTTCAAATGCCACAACCTATTTTTGGGATTTCGGTGATGGAACCAACGCAACAGATTTAAATCCAATCCACAATTATTCATCGACTGGTATTTATATTGTAACTCTTACAGTGACAAGCCCTACATGTGGAACTTCGACATTCACCGATACCATCAATATTATTACAACTTCAATTGTAAGTAATAATTCAGCGCCATTTTTCAATGTTTATCCAAATCCATCAAATGGAATTGTAACAATTGATATCAATAATCCTAATGGCTCTGTAATGAAACTTAACCTATATAATTCAATTGGACAAATTGTTTTATTCAAAGAGATTAACTCAAAACGCTTTACAGAACAAATTGATATGCGTAATTTTGCCGCTGGAGTTTATTCAGTAAGATTAGTTTCAAGTGAAATATCAGTAATAACCAAATTGGTTTTAGAGAAATAAAAATATCCTATATATAATATTGTATAAAAAATAGAAAAAACATCATATGAGAAATTATCATCCAATTACAAAATCAAAAGAAATTAGAAAATGTAAATTTATTCTATTTCTTATGTTGACCTTTTTGGGAATAAATTTATCCAATGCTCAAATTACGCAACCCACAGCATGGACAAAAGCTTATGATCAAGCTTCAGGGACTTGCAATACAGTTTCATTTCCTGTTGCCGCGGGAACCAATAGAATTTTAGTTGTTTATGTTTCACACATTGTTACTGCAAGCGCAACTCAAGCCAATCCCACCACAATAACCTATGGTGGGGCAAATTTAACATTAGCAACAACAAACGGCGCTACAAGCGGCAGAATGCATACATGGATTTATTATTTAAAGGATAATGCTGTAATGGATAATACTTCTCGTCCAATAAACGTTACCTTAGCTGGTACTCATTTGAATGTAGCAGTATGGTATGGTGTTTTTGCTGGAGTTGACCAAGCACCTGCAACATATACAACCGGGAACGGGTTTAGTAATACTGCAGGTGCCGGACCTGCTGCACTTTCAGCAGCTATGGCGGTAAATGCAAATGAACAAGCTTTATATTATTCTTGTGTGGTAAATACAACTACAACAACAGTTCCAACTTATACAATTAATGCTAACTGGACAAGTAGCGGAACTAGTACAGGAACTACAACCTACGGATGGAAAACAGAACCTGCAAAAAGGACTATACCAGCAGCAAACACTACTGATAATGCTGCTACAGGCACTTTTACTCCAAATACTTGTAGATGGGCAATGTCTGCAATAAGTTTACCCAGGGCGGTTGCAGTAGTGCCCACATTAACTATAACAAATCCTACAACAGCGGTTGTAGCAGCATCATTATGCGCACCAACAACCAAATCACCAATTCATGCCTTTAATATTGCATGTTCAGGAGGTGCGTCTACCTTGACAAATTTCCAATTCACAACCACAGGAACCCATATTGCTAGTGATTTAACAAATTATAAAATTTGGTGGAATTCTTCAAATTCTTTGGCAACGGCTACTTTGCTTGCAACAAATGCTGCTCCAGGTGGTCCGGGCCTTAAAACATTTACACCATTTACTCTAAATATTCCGAATACTACAACTTATTATTTCTGGATAACGGCTGATATTTCTGCAACAGCCTCTAGTGCGCGAACACTTACTGTTAGTAGTTCTACATCTGGTGACATGACGACTTCAGCTGTAAAAGCAGGTGGGCCAACAGCAGCGAGTGGAACTCAAACACTCAATTCGATCCCAGCCACTCCCGGAGCAATTACTGGACTAGCTTCTCAACCTCCTTCAACTACTGGATTAATTTATAGCATTGCTGCTGTTGCCGGTGCAACAACTTATACTTGGTCAGTTCCTGTAGGTTGGTCTATTACAGCTGGAAACGGGACATCATCAATTACTGTAACTTCAGGTGCAATTGGTCAAAATGGAAATATCTCTGTTACCGCTGGAAATACTTGTGGAACCAGTGCAGCATCTACCTTAGCAGTTACAGTGGCAATTCCAGATCCTCATGGAGTTTGTGCAGGTTGCCATATTAACCATACGGCCCCAGGAGCAGCTTTAACTTCAATACTTGGTAATGCAAATTTATGTATTAGTTGTCATAACCCAACTGGCTCAGCAAATACATTACCTTTTGCCAATTCGGATAAAGCAATACCTGGAATTAGTGGAACATCACATGCTTGGGACAAGGCTGCCGTAAACGCTACCTATCAAACTAATCTACCAGCTAATACAGGAATGCTTGCAAGAATTTCAGCTGGTCAAGTAATTTGTTCTACCTGCCACGACCAACATTCTCAAACATATACCCCTTATCTGAGAGCAGACAATTCTGGCGATGC
>JACAAW010000031.1 GCA_013377115.1 Bacteroidota bacterium
GAGCACGATAGCTAACACCATTCCTACGGCTGCTAAAATATTCCCGCTTCTTGCAGTTTCAGGGTGAGAAAGCCTTTTGAGACCTACAATAAAAAGTATCGATGCAAGAATATAAGAAAGTTCTAAAATTGAAGTTTCTACCGAATTATGAACCATGTTCATGGCTTCTTGTATTATTTCGTTGATTGAGTTATTCATAATTCGTTATTTTTTTGGTTTCTTTTTAAACATTTCCAACATTCGGTCTGTAACAACAAAACCACCAACTACATTTAGGGTTCCAAGAACAACTGCAAGGAATCCAAGAATTAACGCGAGTGTATCTTCGGCATGTCCCATAACGATAATGGCTCCGATAATAACAACTCCGTGAATAGCATTAGCGCCCGACATTAATGGCGTATGTAAAACTGCAGGAACATGAGAAATAACCTCAATTCCCAGAAAAATAGATAAAATGATGATGAAAATTGCGTCTTTATTTTCATTTGCGAAAAATAATATTGCTTCCATGACTTAAATTTAAAATTATAAAATTGCTTTAACTCTTTCGTTAATAATTTCTTTATTATGTGTGATACAAGTTCCTTTAATCAAATCGTCCTCGAAATTGAGGTTGAGTTCACCTTCTTTGGTTATCATTAATTTTACAAAGTTGATCACGTTTTTACCAAACATTTTACTTGCATCAGAAGGCATTTCGCTCGGATAATTTGATTTTCCGATGATTTTAACACCATTTTCAATCACTACTTCATTGTTTTTTGTGAATTCACAATTTCCACCGGTAGATGCAGCCAAATCAATTAGAACAGAACCAGGTTTCATTGCCAAAATGGTTTCTTTTTTAATTAAAATAGGAGCTTTTTTGCCAGGAATTGCTGCGGTGGTAATGATTACATCGGATTTGATAGCATGTTCGTGAATCAAAGCGGCTTGCTTTTGTTTGAATTCTTCGGTTTGTTCAACAGCGTATCCACCAGCTGATTTATCATCTACAGCGCCTTCAACTTCAACAAATTTAGCACCCAAACTCATTACTTCTTCTTTCACTGCCGAGCGAACATCGAAAACTTCAACAACAGCTCCTAATTTTCTGGCAGTTGCCACAGCTTGTAATCCAGCAACACCAGCGCCAAGGATCAACATTTTAGCTGGAGTAATGGTTCCAGCCGCCGTCATAAACATTGGGAAAAATTTTGGAAGATTCAATGCCGATTCCAAAACAGCTTTATATCCTGAAACTGTTGCCATCGATGAAAGAATATCCATTGCTTGCGCTCTTGAAGTTCTTGGAATGGTTTCTAAACTAAAACTTGTAATGCTCCTGTTTTGCAAATCTTTCACAATTTCAGTATTGAAAAATGGATTGATGGTAGCAACAAAAACAGTATTTTCTTTTAGTTTTGAATTTTCAGCGATGTCAAGAGGATGAATTTTAATAATTAGCTGTGCTTTTGAAAAAACATCATCTCTGCTTACGATTTCTGCACCAGCTTTTATATAATCATCATCAGAAGCGAAAGCCGAAATTCCAGCATCCTTTTCAACAATAACTTTGGTGTTTAATTTAACGAAAGCTGCGACACTTTCGGGTAATAATGCGACTCGATTCTCGCCATTATTTTCTTTTAATAATCCGATTATCATATAATAGTTTTATTAATGTTCATTTTTAAATATTTAACAAACTTACGTTTTTTTTTGAATTATTGTCTTATTTTTAACAATTCTTTTTAACATGTCTTAAGTATTGAAAAACAGATGATAAAAAATAACTAATTTAATAGATTCTTGATTGTGAACTTAAAATTTCCCATAAACTAATTTATATAGTAGGTGGCGTAACTGTGCATTAAGATTGTTTTTCATAATTTCTTTTTGCCACTAAGGCTCTAAGACTCTAAGTTGCACAAAGGTTATATATATTAGAACTAAAATCTTTTCTTTGTGTTTCTTGGTGACTTTGTGACTTTGTGGCATTGTTTTTTTCTTATTGCAGTTTAATTTTCGTTATTAAATGAAAATAAAAAATGAGTCAATATACTGTATCGAATTTAAATTGCTATTTTTGTTTAATAATGTATAGCAATCATGGATTCATTTAAAATTGAAATATGCGCCAATTCTGTTGAATCTGGTATTCAAGCAGAAATAGGTGGAGCTGATAGAATTGAACTTTGCGAAAACCTTGCTGAAGGTGGAACTACACCTTCTATTGGAATGATTCAATCCGCATTGGAAAATTTAAAAATCCTGGTAAACGTTATTGTTCGTCCAAGAGGTGGCGATTTTTGCTATTCTGATATCGAATTCGAAATTATGAAAAACGACATTATTGCCATTAAAAAGCTAAATGCAAATGGAGTCGTTATTGGAATATTAACACCAGAAGGAAACGTAGATATTATGCGATGCATCGACCTTGTTGAAGTAGCGAAACCAATGGAAGTGGTTTTTCATCGTGCCTTCGATCGAACGCAAGATCCATTTAAAGCATTGGAAGATATTATCAATATTGGATTTGATAGAATTCTGACTTCTGGATTGCAACCGACGGCTTTATTAGGGAAGAATTTGATAGCTGAAATCATTGCAAAAGCTGGCGATAGAATTTCAATAATGCCTGGTTCAGGAGTTACCGAAGACAATATTGCGGAAATTTACGAAACATCGAAAGCAAAAGAATTTCACATGTCGCTGAGAAAAGTAGTTGATGGACAAATGATTTATCGGTCAAATAAATTAAAACTTAGTTCAAGTTCGGAATTTCCTGAATTTGGAACCTTGGTTACCGAAGCAGCAAGAGTTAAAAAAGTCAGAGAAATCTTAAACCAATTCTATAATGCGAAATAAAAAGATTTTCATTTGTATTCTGCTTTTATTTTCTGGAAGTCTTTTTTCGCAAAACATTTCAAAGCTGGATTTGACAAAATCTTTCTGGTTTTATAAAAAAGCTGAAAAGAACAATCTTTGGGATAAAGCAACTATTCCGGGAACCATTCATACTGATTTGTTAAAAGCTGGAATAATTGAAGATCCTTTTTTTCGTGATAACGAGAAGAAACAACAATGGGTCGAAAAACAAGATTTTGATTACAGAACTTTTTTTCAAGTTGATCAAAATCTACTATCGAAAAATCACATCGATTTGGTTTTTGAAGGAATCGATACTTATGCCTCAGTTTTCCTAAATGGAAAATTACTATTTCAGGCAGACAATATGTTCCGGACTTGGAAAATTAACTGTAAGGAGTTTTTGATTTTAGGTCGCAATGAAATCGTTGTTAAATTCTCTTCTTCCGCAAAAATAGCCAAACAAAAATACGATAGTTTAAAAGTAAAACTTCCCAACGATGAACGCGTGATGGTGCGCAAAGCACAATATCAATTCGGTTGGGATTGGGGTCCTCGATTTGTAACTTGCGGAATCTGGAAAAATGTTTTCATCGAGGCATGGGATGAATTGAAAATTGAGAATGTTCAAATAAACACCTCATATATTGGCAAAGAAAAAGCTTTTTTATTCGCTGTATGCAATATCAATTCCGATAAGGATCAATTGGTGGATTTGAATGTTTCTTTTGCAGCGCCTTTACAAATTCATCTTCAAAAAGGAATGAATAAAATAAACCAGTTTATTCAGATTGATTACCCGAAATTATGGTGGTGCAACGGTCTTGGAGAGCCCAATTTGTATGAGATTAATGTAGAAATTAGCAAGGAGAGAACCATTTTAGATAAAAAGAAAATAAACTATGGAATCCGCGATATTAAAGTAATACAAGATTCAGATTCTTATGGAAAAAGTTTTTATTTTCAACTAAATGGTGTTCCAGTTTTCATGAAAGGTGCCAATTACATTCCAACAGATAATTTTGTTACCCGAACCGACAGCGCTAAATATGCCAATATTATTGATGTTGCTGTGGAATCTAATATGAACATGCTTCGCGTTTGGGGAGGTGGAATATATGAAAATGATGTTTTTTATGATTTATGCGATAAAAAAGGAATTTTGGTATGGCAAGACTTTATGTTTGCATGCGCTATGTATCCGGGCGATTCCAGTTTTATTCAAAGTGTTAAACATGAAGCCATCGATAATGTAGTTAGATTACGGAATCATGCAAGTATTGCTCTTTGGTGCGGTAACAATGAAATTGACGAAGGTTGGAAAAACTGGGGATGGCAAAAACAGTTTGGGTATTCTCCTTCTGATTCTACAAGGATTTGGAACGATTACAAAAATATTTTTCAAAAAACCTTGCCGGAGGTAATCAATCAATATGATTCTACTCGGTTTTACTGGACTTCATCACCAAAAATTGGTTGGGGACATAAGGAAAGTCTTACGGAAGGAGATTCGCATTATTGGGGCGTTTGGTGGGGAGAAGAACCATTTGATATTTACAAAAAGAAGGTTGGCCGTTTTGCAAGTGAATATGGTTTTCAGGGAATGCCCGATTTAAAAACCATTGAAAAATTCACCATTCCTTCCGATAGAAATATAGATTCTGCGGTAATGAAATTGCATCAAAAACATCCGATAGGTTATGAAACCATTAAAAAGTATATGGCAAAATCCTATGATGTTCCTAAAGATTTTAATCAGTTTGTTTATATAAGTCAGATTCTGCAGGCAGAAGGAATAAAAACCGCCATTGAAGCGCATCGCAGGGCAAAACCTTATTGCATGGGAACCTTGTACTGGCAGTTCAACGATTGCTGGCCGGTGGTTTCCTGGTCGGGAATGGATTATTATCAAAACTACAAAGCATTGCAATATTATGTAAAAAGAGCATATAAAGATGTTATTATTTCTGTGAACAAAGAAAATGATTCATTGAAAGTTTATGCAATTTCTGACAGATTCGAAAAATTTGCTTGTCAGTTAGAATTGAATTTATTGAATTTCAAAGGAAGAATAATTTCCAAAGGCTACGTTGAAAAAGTAATAAATCCTGACGTTTCAGTTGTTCTATTTCGCCGCAAAATCAAAGACATCATAAAAGAAAATGAAATAGATTCCCTCTTTTTAAATGTCAATCTATTTGAAAATGGTAAAATCATTGATTCTCAAAATCATTTTTTCGCTGAGCCAAAAGAGATGAAATTGCCAATGCCTAAGATTCAAATAGCCTTTACTAATGATGGAAATAGGAAAAAAATTACATTGATTTCTGATGTTTTTGCAAAGAGCGTATATATTACTAGTGAAAATTCTGAAGGGAAATTTTCTGATAATTATTTTGATTTAATACCATCTGTGATGAAGGAAATTGAGTTTGAAAACAAAGGAAAGACAAGCATTAAAGACTTAAAATTCAAAGTAATTTCATTAAATGAAATTCAGAACAAATAACTGATGTTACAAATAAAAATATGAAAGAGATTCTTCACTTTGTTCAGAATGACAATTATAAAATATTATTGGGTGGGTGGTAGAGAGCATTCACCTTGCTATTGATAAGACGAATGCTCTCTCGCACTCTTATAAAGATTTGAAAGCACTGTCATTCCGAATGAAATGAGGAATCTAAAATTAAAAAAGTACTTAAATGAAATTCAAAGCAAATAAATTACAATATTTTTTTGCATAATTACTTAGTAATAAATAGATTTGTAAACTCTAAAACGGTTTAGGGAAATTAAAAATGAAAATAGTTTTAAGATGAAGAAGAAATTACGAATCATTGCTTTTTTATTAGTAACTGGACTTGTTTCCCAGACACTTTCATTCGCTCAAAGCAAGACAGATTTTTCTGATTTAGTAAATCCTTTAATTGGAACTGGTGGTCACGGCCATACTTATCCAGGTGCCAGCATGCCTTTTGGAATGGTGCAATTGAGTCCAGATACTCGTTTGGACGGTTGGGACGGCTGCTCTGCATATCATTATTCTGATGATAAAATTTATGGTTTCAGTCACACGCATTTAAGTGGTACCGGCTGTTCCGATTATGGTGATATTCTTTTAATGCCTACTGTTTCTGAACCTGTTGTAAAAGATTATGGATTTGCTTCCAAATTTAAACATGAAGATGAAATTGCAAAGCCAGGTTATTACAGCGTTTTACTGGAAAATAAAACAAAAGTTGAACTTACGGTTACCAAAAGATGTGGTTTCCACAAATATACTTTTCCGGAAATTGAAAATCAATATGTAGTTGTTGATTTAAAACATCGTGATCAGGTTATCGAATCAAGCATTCAGAAAGTGAATGATTATGAAATTGTCGGTATGCGACGTTCCAAAGCATGGGCAACCGACCAGTATGTTTATTTTGTGATTCGTTTTAATAAACCAATTTCAGATTTTGGAATTTATGTTGACGATATTTTACAAAGTGGAAAAACAGATTTGAATGCCAAGAATATCAAAGCTTATTATCGTTTTAAAAAAGAAAAAAACAATGTTCTTTTAGCAAAAGTTGGAATTTCTGGAGTTAGTATTGAAGGCGCAAGAAAGAATCTGGATGCAGAAATAAAGGACTGGGATTTTGATAAAATTCAAAATCTTGCAAAAGCCGAATGGAACAAAGAACTTGGAAAAATTGAAATTGAAGGAGGTTCAAAAGATCAGCAAACCGTTTTTTATACTTCTTTATATCATGCGATGCTCAATCCTAATTTGTATTGTGATGTTGATGGATCTTATCGCGGAACGGATTTAAAAATTCATCAATCAAGTGGATTTGAAAATTACAGCGTTTTTTCTTTGTGGGATACCTACCGGGCAACGCATCCATTATTTACTATTATTGAGAAAAAGAGAACTTCAGACTTTATCAATACGTTTATTTCGCAATATAAATATGGCGGATTATTACCGGTTTGGGAACTTTCCGGTAATGAAACCAATTGTATGATTGGTTACCACTCTGTTTCTGTAATCGCAGATGCCTATTTAAAAGGAATAAAAGGTTTTGATGCAGAACAAGCTTTTCAGGCGATGGTGAAAAGTGCAGAGCAAGATAAAAATGGTTTGGAGTTTTATAAAACCTTGGGATTTATTCCTGCCAACGAAGAATCAGAATCTGTTTCGAAAACACTCGAATATGCCTATGATGATTGGTGTATCGCTCAAATGGCAAAAGCTTTAGGAAAAAATGAAGAATATAAAAAGTTCATTCAACGTGCTCAGTATTATAAAAATGTATTTGATGGTTCTACAGGTTTTTTGCGGGCGCGAATGAATAATTCATGGTTTTCACCCTTTGAACCTGCTGAAGTAAATTTCAATTATACAGAGGCAAATGCTTGGCAATATGGATTTGCAATTACTCAAGATATTTCTGGTTTTATGGAATTGCTCGGTGGAAAAGAAAATCTTTCCAAAAAATTGGACCAGCTTTTTTCTGCTGAATCCAAAACTACTGGTCGTGATCAAGCTGATATCACTGGTTTAATTGGTCAATATGCTCAAGGAAATGAACCAAGTCATCACATGGCTTATTTGTACAATTATGTTGGCGAGCCTTGGAAAACACAGAAAATAATTAAACAGATTTTGGATGAAATGTATTCCAATAAACCTGATGGTTTGTGCGGTAATGAAGACTGTGGACAAATGTCTGCTTGGTACGTTATGAGTGCAATGGGGATTTATTCTGTTACACCCGGAAGCGATATTTATGCTATTGGAACTCCCTTGTTTAATAAAGTCACCATACATTTGGAAAACGGAAAAACCTTTATTATCAAAGCTAATGGTATTTCTGACAAAAATTTTTATATCCAGTCAATGAAATTAAATGGCATAGCTTCTGGAAAGTCATACATTAAACATTCTCAAATTGAAAATGGAGGAGAAATTGTTTTTGAAATGGGAACTACTCCAAACAAAAGCTGGGGTTCAAAGGCCGAAGATATTCCTGTTTCGGAAATCACTGAAAATTTAATTACACCAGCACCATTTATCATTGAGGGCAAGCGCGTTTTTGATGGTTCCACAACGATTTCAATGGGAAATGTTGAAAAGTATGTGGCAACTTATTATACTACTGACGGAAGCCAACCAAATCAAAATACCCAAAAGTACAGACAACCTTTTACAATTAATGAATCAGTTGTTATAAAAGCTTTTTCTATCAAAAATGGTTGTGAACCCAGTTTTGGGGTTAGTTCAGTTTTTACAAAAATTAGTGGTATTAAATCTATTAAAATCAAAAATCCATATTCACCTCAATATTCTGCCGGTGGTGATATTGCTCTAATAGATTATATCCGTGGACCAAAGAACTTCCGTACAGGCTCGTGGCAAGGCTATGAAGGCGTTGATTTAGAAGCAACTATTGATTTAGGACAAATTCAAACGATTAAAAAACTTTCTACTGGATTTTTGCAAGATGAAGGTTCCTGGATTTTTATGCCAAGCTCGGTAGAATATGCTGTTTCAGAAAATGGAGTGGATTTCAAAATTATTGGTTCGATCAACAACAATTTTCCAAAAGAGGAATCAGCGGTGACAATAAAAGATTTTTCAGTAAATCTTACAGAAGTTAAAGCCAGATATATTCGTGTGATTGCCAAAAACGCAGGACCTTGTCCAACGTGGCACTTGGGTGCGGGTTCAAAATCTTGGATATTTGCTGATGAAATTACAATTGAATAAAGTATAGATTTGTAAATGATATTTGCCACGACCGATGGTGGCTGAGCTTGTCGAAGTCTAGGTCGTGGATAATTGGAAAGAAGGAAATATGGGCTTCATGCGCTGAGCGCAGTCGAAGTGTAGCCCAAAAGAAATAGAATTTAAAAGTGTTATTTAAAAATATTTTGTATTTGTTTAATATTTGTGTATAACTTATTAAAAATGAAAATTCGTCTCTTACTCTTTTTATCGCTTTCTATTTTCTCATTGATGAGCTTTGCTCAGGATTCAATCATTTCTATAATTCCTCAACCGGAGTTCATTAAAGTCAATTCCGGAAAATTCATTCTAAATTCGAAAACAAAAATCTGTGTTAATTCAAAAGATAAAGGCTTTCTTGAAGCTGCTGAATTCTTCAAAAGCATTGTAAAAAAAGGAACCTTAATGAATTTGCAGATTGTTGAAAATAGCAAGATAAGAAATGAACCAAATACCATTTACTTGAACAATAATAACCAATCAGCCGCGATGAGTGATGAAGGTTATGTTCTTAATGTAAATCAAAAAAATATTGAAATTTCTTCAATCACATCTACTGGTATTTTCTATGGTTTGCAAAGTCTTCGCCAAATGCTTCCTCCAGAAATTGAAGGAAATGGAAATTTTGATGAATCTGTTATTTGGGAAATTCCTTGCACTCAAATTATAGATAAACCGAGATTTGGTTGGAGAGGAATGCTGCTAGATTGCTGCCGCCATTTTATGGATAAAGATTTCGTGCTTCGTTACCTTGATTTACTTGCTTATTACAAAATGAATCGTTTCCATTGGCATCTTACAGAAGACCAAGGCTGGAGAATTGAAATTAAAAAATACCCCAAACTTACTGAAATAGGTGCCTGGCGAAAGGAAGAAGATGGCAGCACTTATGGTGGATTTTACACACAAGCTGATATAAAGGAAGTTGTTGCCTATGCCGAAAAATTGCACATTACGGTTATTCCTGAAATAGAAATGCCGGGACATGCAGTTGCTGCTTTGGCCGCATATCCTCACTTTTCTTGTACACAGCAACCAATAACTGTCGAAAATAACTGGGGCGTTTTTAAAGATATTTATTGCGCTGGAAACGATAGCACATTTAAATTTATTGAAGATGTGTTAACAGAAGTTATTTCTTTGTTTCCTGGACCATACATTCATATTGGTGGTGATGAAGCTCCAAAATATCGCTGGGAGAACTGTCTGAAATGTCAGAACAGAATGAAAGTCGAAGGATTGAAAAATGAAGGCGAACTCCAAAGTTATTTTGTGACAAGAATTGAAAAATTTCTAAGCACCAAAAACAAAAAACTTATTGGTTGGGACGAAATTTTGGAAGGTGGACTCGCGCCAAATGCTACGGTCCAGTCATGGCAAGGCGTTAATGGTGCCATTTCTGCTGTGAATTCTGGTCATGATGCAATTGTTTCACCAACCAGTCATGCTTATTTTGATTATCCATTGAAATCAATCGATTTAAAAAAGGTTTATAAATTTGATCCTGTTCCTGATGGAATTTTAAAAGAAAATGTTCACCATATTTTGGGCGGAGAATGCAATATGTGGACAGAACATGCCCCTCAGGAAAAAATTGACAGCAAAATGTTTCCTCGGATTTTGGCAATGTCAGAAGTGCTTTGGTCACCATTAGAAGGAAAGGATTATTATGCGTTTAATAAGAGGGTTCAGAAGAATTATTCAAAATTAGATTATCTTGGAGTTAAATATGGTTTTGAAACCCAACCAATTAGTTTTGATGTGAAATTTGATGAAGTAGAAAAAGCATTTAAAGTTGCTTTAATTTCTGGTCAAAAAGGATTGAAGATGAATTACACAACCGATGGTTATAAGCCAACAAAGAGCTCAACCAATTATGAAAACACATTAGTAATTAATCATTCTTGTGAATTGCAGGCTTCCATTTTTCAAGGTTCACAAACCGAAGCAGAAGTTTTTTCTCGTCAGTTGGTTTTACATAAAGGTATTAATAAAAAATACAAACTCACTTTTCATTACCACCAAAATTATAGTGCTACCGGAGATAATTCCTTATTAGATGGTCAAAAAGGAAGTACTGATTTTCACGACGGTTTGTGGCAAGGATTTCAGAAAAATGATTTCGAAGCAGTAATTGATATGGGGGAAATCACAAAAATTACAAAAATTTCTGCCAGCTTTTTGCAAAGCATGCCTTCCTGGATTTTCTTTCCAGAAGATGTTGAATATTTAGTTTCTGATGATGGAATTAATTTTAAAACTGTTGCAGCAATTAAGAATGACGCACTTCAAAATTTACAAGAAACAAAATTAAAAGAGTTTGATTCAAATTTTGAAAATTTGCAAACCCGTTATATAAAAGTAAAAGCAAAAAAAGTTGGAGTTTGTCCCGATTGGCACGAAGCCGCTGGAAGTGAAGCCTGGCTTTTTATTGATGAAATAGTAATTGATTAAAATAAATAAAATGGAACTAAAGCAAAACGTTGAAATTAAATCTGAACAGGGAGAAAAAAAATACACTTCCTCATTGATAATTCTAACCTCTCTTTTTTTTATGTGGGGTTTCATTACTTGTCTAAATGACATTCTAATTCCATATTTAAAAGGAGTTTTCGCATTAACGCATTTTCAGGCGAATTTGGTTCAGTTTGCTTTTTTTGGAGCGTATTTTATTGGTTCTTTAATCTACTTTTTATTATCATTACTAATTGGAGATCCAATTTCTCGAATTGGTTATAAAAATGGAATTTTAGTTGGTTTATTTATTTCTGCTGTTGCTTGTTTTTTGTTTTACCCAGCCGCCAATGTTTTCCATTCTTTTGGTGTTTTCCTTGGAGCGCTATTTCTCTTGGGTTTGGGTTTTACAGTGCTTCAAATAGCTGCCAATCCTTATGTTGCAATTTTGGGCTCATCCGAAACAGCATCGAGTAGATTAAATTTATCCCAAGCATTTAATTCGTTTGGAACCACTATTGCCCCAGTTTTAGGTGGTTATTTCATTTTCGAATATTTTGTAACTGCAAACAGCGATGGAGCTTCGTCAGTAAAAATTCCATATTTAGTTTTAGGCTCGGTTTTAATTCTAATTATGGTTATGATAAAATTTGCAAAATTACCGGTTTTCAAAAGTTCGGATCTTATTGAAAAGTCAGCCGGTGCTTTAAAATTTCCAAACCTTAGTTTTGGGATGTTTGCCATTTTCTTTTATGTTGGTGCAGAAGTTTCAATTGGAAGTAATTTTGTTTCTTTTTTGAAATTGCCGGAAATTGCTGGTTTAAAGGAAGGCGATGCAAGTAATTACCTTGCTTATTATTGGGGAGGTGCAATGATTGGACGTTTTCTTGGAGCAATTTCTTTAAGTAAAATAGAAAAAGGCAAAAAATATGTATTGATGTTTTTATTGGCTGCCGCGACTTTCGTGCTGATTTACTTCATTACTTTCTATATGAAAGGATTGAAATTCGAGCAAGTTTGGTATTATTTAATTTTTATTGCATTAAATTATTTGGTCTTTGTTTTAGGAAAATCCATTCCTTCACGCACACTCGCATTGTTTTCAATTGCCGCATTAGTTTTATTAATAACTGCAATTTTCACGCAAGGAAAAGTTTCAATGTGGTGTATGTTATCAATTGGATTGTTTAATTCAATCATGTGGTCTAACATTTTCACTTTAGCAATTGATGGTTTAGGAAAATTTACTTCACAAGGTTCATCGCTTTTAGTAATGATGATATTGGGCGGGGCTTTATTGCCGCCATTGCAAGGATTATTGGCTGATAAATTTGGAGTTCAGATTTCATTTTTTGTACCGGTAGTTTCTTATCTGTATTTGATATTTTATGGGTGGAAAGGATATAAACATAAGGTCCGATTGGAAATTTAGATTTTAAAATACTATGCAAACAGCAAATTAGATTCCTCACTTTGTTCGGAATGACAGAGTTTCGTTTTTCGGATAAGGAATCGAGGGAGCATCCATTTCACTTGAAACAAATGATGCTCCCTCGATTCCCCAACAACAACAATTAATATTGTCATTCCGAACAAAGTGAGGAATCTTAAAAAGCAATTTTATGTAAAATCATTTTATACTCATAACTAATTCTAATTTTTATGATTTTTCCTTCAAAAATTTCAAAAACGATAATTGGGGCAATTTTAATCACCCTGGTAGTAACTTCATGCAATAATAAAAAACATTTTATTACTGATCCTTTGTATAGAAGCAAAGTTGATAAGCAGTTTCTTAAACAAAAGGATTTGGCCAAAAATAGGCAAAAGGAATTGTTTGATGTTTTTAACCAGAAAATTACAACTGAAGAATCAGAGGCACTGAAATTTTTATACGCCTATATGCCATTGAGCGATTTAGCTGAATTTGACGGCAAATTTTACTTAAGAAATGTTAGAACATCTTTAAAAGCAAAAGAGACATTTGCCTGGTGTAAAACAATGCCAGAAGAAATATTTCGACATTTTGTTTTGCCAATACGTGTCAATAATGAAAAATTAGATCTGGCACGAATTTCCTTCTTTGAAGAATTGAAAGACCGTGTTACCGGCCTAACAATGCGCGAAGCTGCTCTGGAGGTAAATCATTGGTGCCATGAAAAAGTAATTTATAAATCCACTGATGGAAGAACATCATCTCCTTTAAATACTGTTAAAACAGCTTATGGAAGGTGTGGCGAAGAATCTACTTTTACCGTGGCTGCTCTTCGTTCTGTTGGAATTCCTGCTCGCCAATGCTACACTCCTCGCTGGGCGCATTCTGACGATAATCATGCCTGGGTCGAAGTTTGGATTGACGGAAAATGGCATTATATCGGTGCTTGTGAACCGGAACCAGACCTTGATATGGCTTGGTTTACCGAACCAGCAAAAAGAGCAATGCTTGTAAATACAAATGTTTTTGGTGATTATAAAGGTTCGGAAGAAGTGCTTTTTAAAAATGAATATTATACGAAAATCAATCTGCTGGCTAATTACACAAAAACAAAAACCATTTATGTGAAGGTTACTGATAAAGAGAAAAATGAAATAGACAGCGCTGAGGTGGAATTTTGTTTGTACAATTATGCTGAGTTTTTTCCATTGTCTAGGAGATATACTAAAAGCGGTATTGCTTCTTTTACAACTGGTTTAGGCGATTTAATGATATGGGCAAATTATAAAGGAAAATTTGGATTTCAAAAACTGACAGTCAGTAAAACCGACACACTTAATTTAGTTTTAGATCAAACTTCAAATATCAATGGAACATTCAATTATGATTTGATTCCACCAGTTGAGCAGAAAGTAAAGCAGTCAATTTCTGAAAAGAAAAAGAACACAAATTCTCAACGATTAAAAAAGGAAGATGAAATCAGAAACGCTTATGTTTCAACTTTCATTGATTCATTGAAATCCCTAGAAATTGCTAAAAAAGTGAATTTAAACAAAGATTCTGTATGGACAATTTTAGGAAAGAGCCGTGGTAACTGGAAAACGATTATTGATTTTTTAGAAATACCATCTAGTTATGCGAATTGGAAATTATCCTTATTATATTCAGTTTCAGAAAAGGATTTGCATGATATTTCCTTAGAAACTCTGAATGATCATTTAGAATATTCGTTTGTAAATAACTCAAATATTGATAAAGCCAATTTTATTTCTTATGTATTATGTCCAAGAATTGGCATAGAAGGAGCAACTCCTTACAAGAAATATCTTCAAAATAAATTTGGATCTGATTTTATTTCCAAAACAAGAAAGGATGTCAATTATCTGATAAATTGGGTAAAAGAAAATATCGTAATTAATGATATCGCAAATTATTATAACGTTCAGATATCGCCAATAGGTATTATGGATTTAAAAGTTTCGGATAAAACTTCGAGAGATATATTTTTTGTTGGTGTTTGCAGAAGTTTTGGAATCCCTGCAAGAATTGAGACTTCAACAAAGCAACCACAATATTTGTTGAATGGAATATGGAAAAATGCAGTTTTCGAAATTCAAAAGAAGGAAGTTTTTGAAAAGGGGACCGTTATCTTAGAAAATATTACAAACAAAAAGGATTTTATTCCAGCTTATTCGATTCATTATAGTTTGGCAGTATACAAAGATGGAAAATACAAAACCTTAGATTATGAAGAAAGCCCATTATTAAAAGAATTTCCTTGCAAACTAGATTTGAATGTTGGTAAATACTTATTGGTTACAGGCAATCGCCAGAAAGATGGAAGCGTTTTATCATCTTTAAACTTTTTTGAAGTCAAGGCCAATCAAACAAAAAATGTCCAAATTTCTTTGAGAGAATCAAATTCTGAAACAAAAGTTCAAGGAAAAATCGATTTGAATTTGAGTATTAAAATAGATAATAAAAAGGTTGTTAAATTAAGCACACTCTTTTCTAAAAACGAGATTGTTTTAGTTTGGATGGATCCAGAAAAGGAGCCAACAAAACATATTCTAGAAGAAATACAAACTTTGAGATCGAAATTTGAAACTTGGAATGGAACTATTGTTTTTCTCACCAAAGATGGTTCCGATTTCGTTTCATTTAAACCTGAAAAGTTTAAAAATTTACCAAAACAACGAAAAATTGGAGTTGATGAAAAATTAACACTTCTTAAAATTGTTGAAACTGCTGTAAAGAAGGATCTAAACTCCCTGTTACCAGTTGTTGTGATTGTTAATGATAATGGAGAAATTAGATTCCTTTCCTCTGGATATGCAATTGGAACTGGCGAGCAAATAATAAAATCATTAGGTTGTTCGAATACTTGTGAAAAATGATAGATATCAATGAAAAATTCTAAGTTTCAGATAATCAATATTTTGATGTTTGTTTGTGAAATTGCAAAATTGAAAAATACTTTGAATTAGGCAATTCATGCATTACATTTGTCCTATAAAAAATATAGGATAAATAACTTATTGATATTCCTTGTTAGGTATTTAACAGAATTCAATAATGTAATTTAAAGCCGAATTTACATTAACATAATTGAAAAAAAATGAAAAAAATTAGCTGCATTTTAATTGTTGCAATTACTATTTTTATTGCGAGTTGCAATAAAGATACTGTTATTCCAAACAAAGTTGTTTCGGTGCCAACTCCAGCATCTGTGAAATTTTCGACGGATGTTTATCCGATTTTCGCAACTTATGCATGTACGGATTGTCATAGTATAGCTGGTGGTTCAGCGGGCGGTTTAAATTATGATGGAACTCCATCGGCTACCCGATTAAGTTTGCTAAATGATGGCTTAGACCCAATTCCAGCCGTTACTCCAAGTAATTCTGCCAATAGCTTATTATACAATTATTTTAGTGGTGGAGCAAGTCATCATGGTTTGGTTATGACTGCCACAGAAATTACAAATGTTAAAGGATGGATTGATCAAGGAGCACTTGATAATTAAAAGTTAAATTAATTACTTAAAAATATATAATGAAAACAAAAAAATATTTTTTGATATTGACAATTATCTTGGGCGTTAATTTTTATGGAAATTCACAAGATAAAAATGCTGTTAAAGAAACACCTGTGACTAACTCTTTTAATAGTGGAGTTTTTATGGAAAACCAGACATATTTAACAAATTACAAACATGCTTGGGAATTTGTAGTAAATCATAGATTTGGAAAAATATCTGATGGTAGTAAAATGGCTTGGGGTATTTATTCTCCATCTAATATTAGGGTTGGTGTAAATTATAGCATAACCAAAGATATTCAAATTGGTATAGGAACCACAAAAAATGACAAATTGCAAGATGGTAGTGTTAAATGGAATTTCCTTCACCAAACCCAATCAGGAAAAATGCCAATTTCGTTAACTTATTATGGCAGTTTAGTTTATGATGCTAGGGATACGAAGAGTTTTGCATATTCAAATTTTAAAGAATCACATAGATTTTCTTATTTTCATGAATTGATTATCGCAAGAAAATTTCATGATAAATTTTCATTGCAGGTTGCGCCAATTTACACTCATTATAATGTTGTTGAAAGTGCCAGCGATACAATGGCTGATCCAGTTAGAAAGAATGATAATTTTGGTATCTCCGCTTTAGGAAGATTAAGTTTATCATCTACATTATCATTAATGGTTGAATACGACCAAAATTTCACTAAACTTGTTAAGGAAACAAGTAAATTTAAAAATCCAAAACCTGTTATTTCTATTGGTTTCGAAAAAGCAACCACCTCTGAACATTCTTTCCAATTGTTTTTAAGTTCAGGAGAAGCTATTGCTTATCAGAAAAATATGGTTTACAACCAAAATAATTTTTGGAATGGCAACTTTGTAATCGGCTTTAATATCACAAGAGTTTTTTAAAAAATAATAGTTAAATAAAGGAATGGATTATGAAAATAAAATTTTTTAAGGTTGGAATTGCTTTAATGTTATTTTTTTCACTTGTCTGTTTTATGTCGTTTGAGTTGATTGGCGGATGGAATATACCGCCATCAGCAGCGGCGAAGAAAAATCCAGTAAAATCAGATGCTAGTTCCAAAGCAAATGGAAAGGCAGAATACCTGAAATCATGCAAAATGTGTCATGGTGCCGCTGGAACTGGCAATGGGAAAATGGCTGGCGGATCAAATTTAACTTCAAAAGAATTTAAGGGTTTATCGGATGGTGCAATTTTCTACCAAATTAATACTGGGAAAGGAAGAATGCCATCCTATAAATCTAAAATTACAGCGGATAATTCCAAGTGGAACTTAGTAAATTATCTTCGAACATTATAAAAAATTGTTTTAAGGAAATTAATAGTTCTTTTAACATTTTTTTCTTAAATTTGCTTAACAAACTAATTTACAATTATTATAAATTAGTATATATTGATATATAGCATATATTTTTTAATTCAAATTAATTTTATTTTCATACATTTGCCCTATTAATTCAGTAGGAAAAAATTGTTCTTTCGATACCTTGTTAAAATATTAACAGCTTGAAATTCTGAATGTTGAAGCGGTTTTTTTGTTAAATAATTAGTCGGTTTACTTCAATGGTTGTTGCATTTTAGATGAAAAAATATTAAATATCAATTGTGAAATAATAAAATTTATGTCAAAAAAAACTACAAAAATTGTAATTGTTCTTGCAGTGCTTGTTGTACTTGTAATTATTGGACTTCTTTCAACAGGCTCATTTTCTGGTCAGAAGGAAACAGAATTAAAAGAAAATCACATCAGGAAATCAGTTACTCTAAAGTGTAAACTTTGTCATGCTGAGCTTGATTCTGTTAGAACTAAAAGTCCTCATGAAAAAGTTGGTTGTCAAGATTGCCATGGAGTTGGTGAAAAACATGCATCAAATCCACTTGGTCACGTGCTTGTTAAACCAGGAAAAAGAGAAGATTGCGGTGAATGTCATTCATTTGCTGGTGTTAGAAAGGACAAAACGACCAAACATATAGATTTGGAAAAACATAACAATAAAGGACCATGTATTGGTTGTCATAATCCACATTCAACTGGTTTAATGTTGGGTGGATCAGAAATGAAAAGCGGAGATTCGAGAGTTTGTCAAATGTGTCATAGCAATATGCTTCCAGTTTTGGCAAAAGGAAAACATAGTTCTGTTGCTTGTTTAGCTTGTCATGGCCCTGCGGATCGACATTTAAAGGGACCAGCAAGAGGCACCATTCCTAAACCTAGCGAACGTAGTTTTTGCGGTAAATGCCATGCAACTGGCAGCGCTGGTGGTGCAAAAAAAATTGATCTAAAGGAACACAATCCTGACGGAAAGTGTATTGAATGTCATATCGCACATAATCCATTAGAATTTAAATAAATATAAAATATATAGATTGATAATTAAAAAAATTCAATAAAACATGAAACTACCTTCTTCTTATCGAAATCCAATTTCATTCTTGGGTATGATTGTTTCGACAATTGCACTTATTACATTCATTATCCTATTTATTGTTATGAGCATTTCTGGTGTTGGTGGCGCATATTTAGGCTTATACACTTTTATTATTGTTCCTAGTTTTTTAATAATGGGATTTGTTCTAATTCTTGGTGGTTCTTATTTAAGAAGAAGAAGATTGAGAAAAGATCCTTCTTTTAAGCCATTTACAACCATTAATTTTAATGATAAGAGTCATAGAAAAACTGTATTTAAATTTTCCGTTGTAACATTGATTTTTATTTTGATGACAATTTTCGGAAGTACCGAAGCCATTCATTATTCTGAGTCAGTTGAATTTTGTGGAACAGTTTGTCATTCAATGGATCCAGAATTCACTGCTTATCAACATTCATCCCATGCCAATGTGCCTTGCGTTGAATGCCATGTTGGTGCTGGTTCTGCTTATTTCATCAAAGCAAAACTTTCAGGAATAAAAATGTTGTGGAAAACTTTTACTGGAGAATGTGAAAGACCAATTTATACTCCTATTAGAAACTTGAGACCAGCTGCTGAGACTTGTGAAAAATGTCACTGGCCACAAAAATTCTTTCCAAATAGTTTACATCATGAAAAGTATTTCCTTAGTGATTCGCTTAACAGTGAGTGGAATATTGTTTTAAACATGAAAGTTGGTTCAAACCATCAAGCTTCTGGAATGTTAGAAGGAATTCACTGGCATATTAATCCTGATGTAACTATGGAATACAAATCAAATGAAAAACGTGATACCATTTACTGGGTTAAATATACCAATAAAAAAACGGGAAAAGTTTCTACTTATAAAGACGAAAGCGCAAAAATCAGTGATTCAAAATTAAACGAAATAGAAACCAGGAAGATGGATTGTATGGATTGTCACAACAGACCTGCTCATGAATTTAGATCTCCAACTTATTTTGTTGATTTATATTTAGCGTCTTCAAAAGCTTCTACTGAAATTCCTTGGTTAAAAAGAGCCGCGATGGAAGCTTTAACAACTGTTTACTCAACGAATGAAGGCGCTAATAGCGAAATTACTTCTAAAATGGGAAATTTCTATAAAAAGCAATATCCAGATATTTATACAAAATATTCAAAGGAAATAAATTCTGCTATTACTGATGTGAAAACGTATTATTCGCAAAATGCATTTCCTGAAATGAATGTCACATTTGCTAGTTATCCTCGTCATATTGGTCACTTTGAAACAAATGGTTGTTTCAGATGTCACAATGATAAACATAAAACAACTGAGGGTAAAGTAATTTCCAAAGATTGTAATTTATGCCATAATATTTTAGCTCAAGGTAAAAAGGATAATATGAATTATTATCCAATCAATAAACCAGGTGAATTTATTCATCCAGTTGAAATAGGAAAAGCATGGAAAGATGCCAACTGTATGGATTGCCACCTTGAATTGTTTAAAAAATAGGAATTTTTAGCTTAAAGAAAAAGTGCTCGAATTATTGAATTCAAGCACTTTTTTTTGGATTGTTTGATGGAATAAAAAAAATCTCGCTATTGCGAGATTTCTGCGGAGAGAATGGGATTCGAACCCATGATACCCTTTTGAGGTATACACACTTTCCAGGCGTGCGCCATCGACCACTCGGCCATCTCTCCAATAAGGCTGCAAAAATAAACAAATATTTTTATTCTGCAGTATTTTATGATGCTTTATTCCTTTGCTGAATTTCTTCCCAGGTTCCTTGATCCACAGATTTTATCATTTCCCGATATTCATCCATATTCAGTTTCATCTTCTGGATATGCCTGTGAGTGCCTTCAGCATGCAATAGAAAAACAACTACCTTGCTTACTGCAACTTGTTTTTTGCGGAACATTTTAAACAAAGCTAAAAATAATGCACGTTTTGATTTGTCCCTTGAAAATAAAAACAACCTGGTAATTAAAAACGAAATTTTAAATTTCATGATGAAAGTGGCATCTTCATTTTCATATTCTTCAACAAAATAACCTTTTCCAAAAAGATTTAATGCTTTTGTTTTTAGTGTATCCCATGAATAAAGTCGTTCAATGGTTTCTACATATTTTTCGAAAATGTCGCTTTGAGAAATTTTATTGTAATGGATAACTGGGAAAGTTCCTCCTCTGTAATCTGTATCACTACCATACCAACGGCCTTCTTTTTCAAGTCTGGCAAATAAATCTGTGCCCGGAGTGGCGCCTAAAATGCTTAGAATTACCAATGGCAAATTTGCTTTCATTGTGAAATCAAAAATGTTGTCAAATTCATCTAAAGTGTCATTATCAAAACCAATCACAAAAGAACCGTAGATTTCCATTCCTGCTTTATGAATCCGGTGAATGGCTTCTTCGTACTCAGCAACTTTATTTTGATGTTTACTGGTTTCGTTTAAGCTGTCTTTATTTACGGATTCAAATCCCATTAATAAGTAATGACAACCTGCATCAGCCATTTCTTTGAGTAATTCTTCGTCTTTTGCTAAGTCAAGACTGGCTTGGCATGACCAAGAATAGCCCAAAGGCTTAAGTTTAGCCAATAACTCTTTAGCGTATTTTTTATTGATGGTTAAATTATCATCAACAAATAGGAATTTTTTTATTGGTAGATTTTTAATTTCTTCAATTACGTCATCAACATCTCTAAATCGAACTTTGCGACCAAACATTTGTGATACCAAACAAAATTCACATTGATATGGACAGCCGCGAGAAGCCTGAACACCTAAAGATAGTATTTTTGACGTGTCAACCAAATCCCATCGTGGCATTTTGGCTGTTTTATATTCGCAACGATTGTCAGATTTATAAATTTGTTTTAGTTCTCCTTTTTCGAAATCTTCAAGAACTTTTTCCCAAATACCTTCTGCTTCTCCAATAACAACGCTATCAGCATGTAAGATTCCCTCTTCTGGAATAAACGTAATATAAGAGCCTCCAAAAATAACTTTCACTCCTTTTGATCTGTACCAATCTGCGATTTCATAAGATCTTTTTAAAGTGGCTGCGGAAATTGTTATTCCCACAATATCAGGTAAATCATTTTTTGGAATTGGAATTATTTCCTCATCAATAATTTTTATATCGTAATGATCGGGAGTTAATGAAGCTAAAACGGGAAGTGCTAAGTTGGTAATTACTTTTCTTTTTCCAAGAAGACGAGCAAATTCAATTTGAACAACGTAATGCCGATGTTTTTGCTTTCCACTAATTAAAAAGAGACGGTATTTCTTATTTTTCAATTTTCAAAAATTAGTTGTAATAAATTTTTTGCAAAGTTAATGATTTTAAATATCTATCAAAAAACCACTGAAATAATGATTACAAATGGAACTCCTTATTATCTTTTGCAAAAATAACTTTACCAGAATAGATTTTACAAATGCTTGAAAGAAAGAATTTTCGTAAAAAAAAGTTTTTTGGAAATGGTATAATATGGGTTAAAACCAATGATTTTACATTGGCATCTTTTGCAATTTTTGCTACCTCTGTTATATCCGTATGGTATTCCAAAGTGTCCTTTAATAAAGTAGCTTCCCGGTTTTTATTCATTTCAGTCAAGGCATTTATTGCTATAAGCAACATTTTTTTATTCATTGCTTCATGAATTAAAATGTCAGCATTTTCTGCAAATCCAGTCATTGATTCAACGAATTTTGTATCGCCACTAATAACAACTTTTTTTCCGTTATACTCAATAATATAACCAAATGCTGGTGCTATTGGGTAATGGTCAACCAAAAAGGAAGAAATTTTCAAACCATTTTTATCAAAAACTAACTTTAAATCCTCTTGATTATCAATAGAAATGGTTTTGCTCATCGCAATTCCAAATTTTGGATCTAACCAATCAATACCATGATGCTTTGACCTAAAATAAACGTCTTTTTCAAATGTTGTATTGATGCCTTCAACAATTTTTTCGCATCCTTCCGGTCCGTGAACGGTAATTTCTTCTTTTCTGCCAAATAACCAGGTTCTATTAATTAGTTGACCAATTCCACTGAAATGATCGGAATGCCAATGGGTAACAAAGACGTCGGTCAATTTGTTTATTGGAAGGTGCATTGCTTCCATTGTGCGAATAGCACTTTCTCCAGCATCAATAACAACAAAACATCCTCCGGCTATTATGGCAATTGAGGATTCCTTTTGGATGGATCCATGAACAGGTGTGCCTGTTCCACATAAAAATATGTGAAGTTTTTTGTCCTCTAGCAATTCGAAATTAGTCTTATTTAGAGCTAATTTTATAAAAAGGTTTTTCTTCAATTTACTTTCGTGTGAATTTTATTAATGGCAAAGTTAAAAAACTTTTTCAGTTTGCTAAATGGAAAAATAATTAAGATAAAGTGAATAGTTTTATCCTCCTTATGATATTGGACTTTATTTTTATTAACCGGAAAATTTATTTATTTTTGTTGAATTCAAAAAAAACTTGATTATATGCTCAATGGAAAAACTATAGCAGTAATAGTACCTGCATATAACGAAGAAGCTCAAATTGGAATGGTAATAGAAACCATGCCAATTTTTGTCGATAAAATTATTATCGTGAATGATTGTTCTAAAGACAATACTTCGGATATAGTAAAATCTTATTGGAACAACGAACTGAATAAAGGAATTTTAATCGAAAACACCACCTTGCTTCCTATTGAAGGTCGTTATCATCGTGCTGGCAGATTATTGCAAAAGCAAGCAATTGCTGAGTTAGATTTGTTTTTACCTTCGAAAGTTGAAAATCAAAGTCCTGAAAATGAACGAATCATTTTGATTAATCAATTAAAAAATGGTGGTGTTGGTTCTTCCATTGCCAGAGGATATAAATGGTGCAAAGATTATGGCATTGATGTTAGTGCTGTAATGGCTGGCGATGGTCAAATGGATCCTGATGAATTGGAGTCAATTTGCAATCCTGTTGTTTTCGAGAATGTTGATTATGTTAAAGGAAATAGATTAATTCACAGAAGCGCTTTGTTGGTTATTCCAAAAGTTAGGTATTTTGGAAATTCTGTTTTGTCAATTCTAACCAAACTTGCTTCTGGTTATTGGCATGTTTCTGATACCCAAACTGGCTATACGGCAATAGGAAATAAAGCTTTAAATTCGATCAGGATTTACGATATTTTCAAAAGTTATGGTATGCCAAATGACATGCTCGTGAAATTGAATATCGCAATGTGTTCTCTCAAAGAAGTTGAAATAAAACCAATTTACGATATAGGCGAACAATCAAAAATGAAAATTTGGAAAGTAATTCCTCGAATTACCTGGCTCTTGTTTAAATCATTCTTCAAACGACTTTGGCTGAAATATTTTTTCAGAGATTTTCATCCACTGTTCATTTTATATCATATCAGTTTTGTTCTTGGCATCATTTCTTTACCGCTATTGTATAAAGTTACAAAATTAACCATAATTGGTAAAGACGTAAATCCAGTTACGCTGCTCGCATTGGTTTTCTTATTGATAAGTAGTCTGCAATCATTGCTATTTGCAATGTGGATGGATATTCAGGATAACGAACGGCTTTATAAAAATTAAATCATGAAAATCTGTTTTGTTGCAAATGCTGAATCAATTCATACTGAAAGATGGGTAAGCTTTTTTGTGAAAAATGGTCATGAAGTTCATTTGGTTTCTCATATAGGACGCAACATTGAAGGTGTTATTTTTCACAAACTAATAACAATCGGCAAATCAAAAATTACTACTGAACAAATTCGTTTTGTTGATTTATTGTCTTTTTTTATCAGAGCCATACAAACCAGAAGAATAATTCGAAAACTGAAACCCGAAATTGTTCATGGTCATAATGTAATTCTTGGCGGCTTTTATGGATCTTTAAGCAGGTTTCACCCAATGGTTGTAACTGCATGGGGAACCGATGTTTTGATAGCTCCAAATGTGTCAGTTTTTCTAAAAAAAATCGCAAAATATGTATTGAAAAATGCCGATTTGTTGACTTGTGATGGTTTAAATACCAAAGATGCAATGGTTAATTTAGGAGCCAGCTCTGAAAAAGTTAGCATTATTTACTTTGGAATTGATACCAAAAAGAATCACCCTTCGCAAAGAGATGAACAACTAAGAGAAAAATTGAATATTGAAAATTCAAAGTCATTGATAAGTATAAGAAGTTTTAATCCTGTTTATAATGTTGAAACTTTAATTAGTGCAATTCCAACTGTGTTATCAGAAATACCTGATGCTAAATTCATTATTGCAGGAACAGGTCCTGGCGAAATGGATTTAAAGGAACTTGCATCGCAGCTTAAAGTTGAGAAGAACATTATTTTTACCGGAAGTTTGGGTGCAGATGATATTCCAAAATACTTAGCTTCGGCTGATTTATATGTTTCCACTTCCCTTTCTGATAGTGGCTTAGCTGCAAGTACAGGTGAAGCAATGGCTTGTGGACTGCCAGTTATCGTTACTGATGTTGGTGGAAATGATGAGTGGATAAATGATGGCGAAAGTGGTTATATTATTCCGGTGAAAAGTCCTGAAATTCTTGCCGAAAAAATTATTGGCTTATTCAAAAACCAGGAGCTTATGAATAGTTTTGGAAATTTGAACCGAAAAATTATTGAAGAAAGACAGGATTACTATAAAGAGATGGAAAAAATGGAACAAATTTGCTTGAAATTAATCCAAGACAGAAAATAATAATTGCCCTAAAATGAATTTGGAAATTGAAGATAAAAAATCTAAATGACCAAATCACTTTCAATAAAAATATGAAGAATCGGTTTCTGCTTTTTTTGAAGAAAAATCCAAAACTTTACAATTTTGTAGAAGCCTTATACAATGTTTTTCAGCGGATTATTTTCAAATTTAAAGGAACCAAAGGCGATGAAAATTACTGGGAAAACCGGCATTTAAATTCCAGTGACAATAAAAAAGATGATTGGGGAAATGAAAATACTGATTGGATTCAAGGATATTGGGATTCGGTTAACCATGCGCATCGAAATTTTTTAATTGAACGAATTTCACAACATCATCCCTCATCCATTTTGGAAATTGGCTGTAATTGCGGTCCTAATTTGCATTTGCTTGCAAAAAAGTTTCCTCAGGCTCAAATTTCAGGAATTGATATCAATCCTTTGGCAGTGAAGAATGGAAATGATTGGTTTGCGAGAGAAGGAATAAAAAACGTTCAGTTATTTGCTTGTAAAGCGGATGATCTAAGCCAATTTGCTGATAAAAGTTTTGATATCGTTTTTACGGATGCCGTTTTAATTTATTTCGGACCCGATAAAATTAAACAAGTGGTTTCTGAAATGCTTCGTGTTTCAAAAAAAGCAATTCTTTTATTAGAATGGAACGATTTCGAGCAAAAAAACAATACCGGTGGAAAATTATTAAAGCATTGGATTAGAAATTATGAAAATCTCTTCAAAGAGATGGTCAACAATAAGGAAATCCAAATTGAAAAAATGAACGAAGGATTGTGGGCCGATAAAAATTGGCAGAAATACGGTGCCTTGGTAGAAATTATTGAATCAAAAGAAAATTAGGAAATTGTTCTCAGAATAAACCAGAGTAGAATGAAAAGAAAAACAATTATCAATATTTTAAAAAGCATTATCATTCTTTTGATTTTCTTTTTCATTTTCAGGTTTTTATATGCGAATATGGATACCCTGAAAAATAATGAAATCCATTTTAATTATAGTTATTTGGGAATCTCAATTTTGATTTATTTGTTGCATATAATTTCTAATGTCATTATTTGGTATTTCATTACAAAACAAAATTCCTGCAATATTGGGTTCTTTGAAACATTAAGAGTTCGCATTTATTCAGATTTCGGAAAATACATTCCAGGGAAAGTTTTTGCTTATGGAATCCTTTTCTACAGTTACGATCAAAAAGAAGTTTCAAAGAAAAAAGTAATGGTTTGTTCATTGCAGGAACTCATTATTGGAACGCTTGCTGCAATTATTATTGCCTTGGTTTCAATTTATTTCTCAAAAATTGAAGTTCTCAATAAGTATAATTTGGTTTTTCTGGGTTTGGCGATAATATGCATTATTGCGATGCATCCCAAAATTTTGAAATATTTTACCAATAAACTTTTAAAATTATTTAAAAAAGAACCTGTTGCCATTACCAGCACTTACGGTCAGATGCTTTTAATTCTGCTTATGTTTTTCGTAAGTTGGTTGATTTTTGGTTGGGCATTTTATTTTTTCATCAACTCTTTTTATTCGTATTCCATTACTGATTATTTTTTTACAACAGGTGCTTTTGCAATAGCTGGTTTAATTGGATTTATTGCTATTTTTGCACCAGCAGGTTTGGGAGTGAGGGAAGGTGTTTTGGTTTTTATTTTGAATTTTATTTTCCCAATAGCCATCGCCTCTTTAATTTCGTTAATTTCAAGAGTGTGGATGACATTGTGCGAAATAATTCTGTTTGCAATCGTTTTTGTAATAAATTTATTTTATAAAAAGTTGGTATTAAAAAATAATAAGATTTCAAATGAAAATTGAAGATTCTAAGAAAACAAAATCAAACAATCTTGTTTTTTTACTGTTATTGTTTATTGTTGTTACGATAACTTACAGCAACCATTTTCAAAATGGGTTTCATTTCGATGATTACCATACCGTTGTAAACAACGTTTATATCAGGGATATTGGGAATTTGCCCAAAATTTTTACGGATATCAAAACTTTTGGTGCCATGCCCGATAATTTGGGCTACCGTCCAATTGTTACTGCAAGTACCGCAATCGATTATTGGATGGGCGGAGGAGCTTTCCCTTTCTATTTCCATTTGTCAATGTTCATTGTCTTTTTATTGCAAGGCTTATGCATGTTTTATATTTTTATTAAAATATTTAATATTTCATTTAAACATGAATGGACAAAGTTTCTGGCATTATTTACGGTTGGATGGTATTTGCTGCATCCAGGAAATGCCGAAACCATTAATTATATCATAGCGCGTTCCGATTCATTTTCAACGTTTTTTGTAGTTCTTGCATTTGCTTGTTATATCAATTCGACTTTTTGCAGAAAATACTATTTATATCTCATTCCAGTGGCATTGGGTTCCTTGAGTAAAGAACCTGCAGCGATGTTCCCAATTTTACTGTTCGTTTATATATTGTTCTTCGAAAATAAAGTTTCACTAACCACGATGTTTTCGACTCAGCGCAAACTATTTTTTAATGCAATAGTAAAAACGATACCTGCTTTTATATTTACGCTTGCCATGACGTTTTTGGTTCAATATATTTGTTTCACCCAAACCACAAATTCTGGAATTGTAAATGCAGGCGTGAGCGGATATCATTTGCAATATATACTTACACAGCCTTATGTTTTATTTACGTATTTTTATTCCTTCTTTTTGCCAATAAATTTAAGCTCCGATCCGGATTTTAGTGTTTTCAAGGATTTTTCGGATATTAGAATGTATATCGGATTTGGATTCGTTATTTTGATGCTGGTTATTGCTTTTATTACCTCCAAAAAAGAGAAATACCGGCCAATAGCTTTTGGAATTTTATGGTTTTTTATTGCTGCAATTCCGACTTCAATTTTAGCTGCATTAACTCAGGTTTCGAATAGCCACCGTTTGTTTTTTCTCTATGTTGGATTGAGTATTGCAGTTTGCTGGGCAATTTTTCTTTTCTTGCTTAAAATTGAATCTTTTTTCAAAAAATCTAACTTTTCAAAAAGCGTGATTGTTATTGCCATTATGGTTTTGTGTTCCTACGCTTATGGAACCTACCAACGAAATAGTGTATGGAAAAACGACGAAACTTTATGGTACGATATTATCCAGAAAAGTCCTGAAAATCCACGAGCCTTAATGAATTACGGTTTGACTTTAATGGCAAAAGGCAATTATTTTGATGCGGAATTTTATTATCGAAAAGCCCTCGCAATTTGGCCAAATTGGCCTTATTTGCACATTAATATGGGAATTTTAAAAGAAGCCACCAATAAAAATTTGGAGGCAGAGCAATATTATAAGAGCGCCATAAATAATAGCAATGCAAATAATCCTGATTCGTACTATTATTATTCGAAATTTTTAGTGGCTCAAAAGCGCGGAAAAGAAGCCATTACTTATTTGCAACATGCAATTTCGGTAGCTCCTGGAAATATGTCGTCGCGCTATTTATTGATGAGCGTTTATTCTGAATATGAAAACTGGGATTTGCTTCAAGCATTGGTGAGTGAATCATTGCAAATTGTACCGGGCGATGCTTTAACGCTTTCTTATTCTGATATTGCCAAGGACAAAAAATCTCAGGTTGCGCTTGTTGAAGAACAAGTAAAAATGAACCCCAGTCCAGAAAATTACCTCAATTTGAGTTTGCAATATTATAATAGAGGTGATTATCAGAAATGTATTGATGCCTGTTATAGTGCATTAAAAATTAAACCCGATTATTCTGAGGCATACAATAATATTTGTTCTGCATACAATGCAATGGGTAAATGGGACGAAGGAATAAAAGCTTGCGAGAAAGCCTTGGCACTAAAACCCGATTATCCTTTGGCTAAAAATAATTTAAACTGGGCCAAAACCGAAAAAACAAAATTAAAGTAGCCGTTTTTTTTGAAATTGAGGATAAAATCCATGATTGCTCAAAATTGTTTACCTTGCTACTTTTTAAAATGAAAAGACTTTTAATTATATTACTGTTTTCTTTTTTATTTACGAAAATCTTTTCGCAAACGAATCTTGTGCCAAATTACAGTTTTGAAACTTTGATTAGTTGTCCAGATTTGCAAGGATTAAATTTTTATTCTTATACTCCACCTTGGTTTAGTCCTAATATTAATACACCAGATATATTAAATGCCTGTG
>JACAAW010000032.1 GCA_013377115.1 Bacteroidota bacterium
TCTTTGGACCGAAAGGAATGAACATTGATTTAAGTAGTTTTGAAATGTTTATTTTCGACAGATGGGGAAACCAAATTTACTATACAACTGATATTACTAAACCTTGGGATGGAACCATTAATAATGTTGGAAGTTCTGACAAAATTGTTATGGATGTATACGTTTATAAAATAAAAGCAAAAGGAATAGATAGCCCATTTCAAGAATATATTGGAAGGGTTTCCCTAATACCTTAAAAATCTTAATTTTGTATTTTTAGGCTGGACATTTATTTGTTCAGCCTTTTTTTATGAGTAAAAATACCTGCGATATTTAGGCTATTATGCGGATGTTTATTTGCAAGTGGAAATATAAATTTGTTTTGAGTAATAAATATTTCTGAAATGAACAAGATCATTATTTTTATTGGAATCATTATTTTTTCATTATTGAGTTTTAGAAATTCTGTAATGTCGCAAAATAATGTGGGAATAGGAACGACTACTCCTGAATTAAGATCAATTTTGGATTTGTCGAGTATTGATAAGGGACTTTTAATTCCAAGGCTTACTACAAATCAAAGGCAATCAATAGATACAATCAATAATCCAAGTTCTATTCGGGGATTATTAGTTTATGATATTGATTTCAATCAATTCTGGCATTTTAATGGAGTAAATTGGCTGTCATTAAGTGGTAATTCTGGACTAGGAATACCTGGCCCAACAGGTCCGATAGGTCCAGTGGGTCCATATGGTGCAACTGGCCCAATGGGTCCAATAGGTTTTACAGGTATTCCTGGAGTAAATGGCTCAAATGGAGCAACAGGAGCAACTGGTCCAATGGGTCCTGCAGGTATTGCCGGCTCTGCGGGTGCGGTTGGTCCAGCTGGAATGCCTGGCCCAACTGGTCCTTCGGGTAGTTTGGACGCCTGGAGTTTAACTGGGAATTTGGGGATAAATACGAATTCAAATTTTTTTGGAACCTTGGATGCGAACGATTTAATTTTTAAAACATCTGGAAATGGCATAAATAATGAACGTTTCAGAATATTTTCTACTGGACAATTTAGTTTTAATAAATCTGGTTTATCTTCAGGAAATGCATTTACAATAGTTGGTTCAGGAATTGGAAGTGCCATTAACAATTTAGGAGATACAGCATTAAATGTTTCTGGAACAGGCTCAGGCTACACAATTTTTAGTTTAGCAAATTCTTTATCCTCATCAACATCATCAGCAATAGTTGGAAGAAATGATGGTTTAGGAACAGCAGCCCAATTTTCGGTAATTAATTCATTGCAAAATAAAGAAGTTGTTTCTATTTCCAGTAACAGTGCAAATTTAGGAAATGGTTTACTTGTAACTAATTCGAATGCTACCAATACAGGCTCTGCGATTTTTGCAACAAATAATGGAAATGGAAAAGCTGCAACATTTCAAAATACGCAAGTAGGAAATAATTCTCCAACCATTTATGCTTCAGGTGTTGGAAATGGAAAAGTTGGTTTTTTTAAAAATACGGCTGGTAATTCTACAAGTCCTGTGATTCATGCTTCACAAGCTTTTACAAATGGAAATCAAACTGCACCGGCAGTTTTAGGTGAAGGTGGAATAATTGGAGGAAGCTTTTCTGCAAATAAAACTGGCGATGGAGGTTATGGTATTTTTGGACAGTATAATGGAGGTGGAGATTTCAATTCTTCAGGAGTTCTCGGTATTACCAATACAAACAATACAATTATTTCTGGAAATATTGGTTCGGGTGTTATGGGAATAGCCACGAATCCAACAAGCTGGGGATTGTTTTCCGTTGGGAAATTTGCTGCCACTGGAACAAAATCCTTTATGATCGATCATCCCCTTGATCCTGAAAACAAGTTTTTATTTCATTTCTCAATAGAATCTAATGAAGTATTAAATATGTACCGAGGTACTGTTGTTCTTGACAGTAAAGGAGAAGCAATTGTTGAATTGCCAAATTATTTTGAATCAATTAATATTAATTACTCCTATAATTTAACACCAATTGGAGCTCCTGTAAACTTGTACATTAAAGAAGAAATAAAAGGTGGAAAGTTTTCGATAGCTGGAGGTAACAATGGAATGAAAATTTGTTGGGTAGTTTATGCCGAGAGAAATGATGAATTTGTAAAGCAAAATCCTGATGTTAGGCAAGTTGAAGTTAATAAAAGTCAATCACAGAAAGGAAAATATTTAATGCCAAGTCTTTACAAACAATCAAATGACAAAGGAATTTTCCAATATCCTAATTCAATTTCAAAATAATAATTAACAATATAGGGAATAAAAAAATGGGACCAAATCTTGATCCCATTTTTTTATTTAATTGATTCTTTATATTCTCTGAAGAGTTTATGAATTAAGCCATCTGCGAGTCCAATTTTAGGGACATAAATCGACTCTGCTTTTGACCATTTCATTATGTTAATAAAGATTGTTGCTGCTGGAAGAATTACATCTGCTCTATCGGGGCGCATTCCCAATACTTCTATTCTTTCATTTAAGGTGAATTTATTTAAATGAGAATAAGCTTTCTTTATTACAGAATAATTTAAAGTATTTGAAATATTATCTCCATAAATTTTTGCAAGTTTATTAATATTGCCACCTGATCCAATTAGAAATACTTTTCCAAAATCGTTTTTATATTTTTTCAACCAGGATTTCATATTTTCCCATTCTGTTTCTTCGACTTTATTGTTTAGCAAACGAATTGTTCCAATTTTAAAAGATATCGAATCTATCATTTTGTTGTTAGAAACTATTGATATTTCGGTGCTTCCGCCACCAACATCAACATACATTGATAAATCGTGATTTCGGTTGGTATTTGTATTATTCGTTGCGCCCAAAATATTAGCTTCTTCAATTCCATCAATTACTCTAATATCAAGGTTTGTATATTGTTTGATGTCATTTATTATTTTAGCACTATTGGATGCTTCTCTCATCGCTGCAGTAGCACAAGCAATATAATTAACTGGCTCATAAACATCAATTAATAATTTAAAAGCCATCATGGTGTCAAGCAATTTTTTTGTTTTTTCCTCAGAAATAAATCCTTTTGAAAAAACGTCTTCGCCTAATCTTAATGGAATTCTTATTAACGAAGCTTTTTCAACGGAAGCAGCACCTTTTTTTTCAAAAACGTTTGCGAAAAAAAGTCTAACTGCATTGGTGCCAATATCTATGGATGCGAATAACATGTGTTGTTTATTGTGTGTTTGAAAATTAAATTTATGAATTTATTATAAAATGAAAATGAGTAAAAGAACTTGATTTATTATTTTTCGATTGGTTTTAACAAACTTTGTTGTTTGAGATAATTGTAAATTTCAAATTGTGATCTAATTTTATTTTCACCATCGGTTTTTTTATACTTATTTGGTGAAATTTTGCTAATTATCCTTGCTTTTGTATTGTCGTTTAATTGGATGGAAAGAATTGTTTTTAATTCGGATTGAATGTCTTTATCCAAAATTGGACAAGTAACTTCAATTCTGTGGTCGAAATTTCTCGTCATCCAATCTGCTGAAGAGATAAAGTATTTTTCATCTCCTCCATTACAAAAAATAAAAGCACGCGAATGTTCTAAGAATTTGTCAACAATGCTAACAGTTTCAATGTTTTCACTTTGCCCTTTGATTCCAGGAACTAAAACACAAATACCACGAGCAATAATTTTAATTTTTACACCCGCTTCGCTGGCTTCATATAATTTCCTGATAATTGTTTCGTCTACTAAACTATTTAGTTTGATAATGGCCCAGGCTTCTTTCCCAATTTTTGCATTATTGATTTCATTATCTATCATCTTCATAAAGAAGTTTCTTTGGTTATAAGGTGAAATAATCAAGGTTTTGAAATTTGCTGGACGATAATTATTTTCAAATAAACTAAAAACTTTATCAATTTCACTTGTTATTAATTCGTTAGCAGTAAGTAAACTGTCATCTGCAAAAACTTCGGAAGATTCTTCGTTGAAATTCCCTGTTCCAATATGCCCATAAGAAACAATTTTGTTTTCTTCCTTACGCTTTATCAGAATCAGTTTGCTGTGAACTTTCATTCCTTGAATTCCGTGAATAATTTTCACACCTTCATCGTGAAGTTTACCTGACCAATAAATATTTGCTTCTTCATCAAATCTGGCCAAAAGTTCAAGGAAAACAGTTACTTTCTTCCCATTTCTAGCCGCATTTATGAGTGCATTGATAATTTTCGAGTTTTTTGCAACCCGATACAAAGTCATCTTTATTGATTTTACATTCGGGTCGATGGATGCTTCGCGCAATAAATCAATAATATACTGGAATGATTGATAAGGATAATGTAACATAATATCCTTTTTGCCAATAGCTGTAATTATACTTTTTGTATTAACAAGATCTTTATGAGGAAGTGAAATGTTTTTTTCGTACTCTAAATCTTTCGAACCAACATTTGGAAAATCCATAAAGTCCTTAAAATTGTGATACCGACCGCCGCTGTGATGATTTTCTTTTTTAGTGATTTTAAGTTTCTTCGTAATGATGTTAAAAAGGTCTTCGGTGATTGATCTATCATATATGAATCTTACGGCGCGACCAATTTTCCTTTGTTTTAAACTTTCTGAAATTAATTCCATAAAACTTTTCGAAACATCATTATCAATATCTAACTCAGCATCGCGAGTGAATTTAATGATGTAAGAATGAAATTCGTCGTATTCAAAAATTGAAAAAATATCGCTTAAACAATATCTAATCAAATCTTCGAGAAGGATAATATAATGCTTATCCTTTATTGTTGGCAAAATTAAAAATCTTGAAATCCTTGAAGTTGGGACTTCTATTAACGCGAAATTATCTTTAACAGAACCATCTTTTTTCTTCAAATGGACTGCCAAGTAAATTGATTTATCTTTTAAAGAAGTAGATTGTTGAAAATTCTCAATCATTATTGGGAATAAATTCGATCTTACTTCCTTTTGAAAATAAGTTTTTACGTATTCCCCGTGTTGTTTACAAAGCTCTTTTTCGTTGATGATAAAAATATTCTCGCCTGAAAGACTTTTTACAATCTCATTGTATGTTGAAATGAATTTTTTCTGCTGATTATAAACGATTTCATAAATCTCTTTAAGCGTTTTTTCAGGGTCGAAGTTTTGATATTCTGGATTTTTATTCTCAAATCCAATCATTCTCGTTAATGTAGCAACTCTGACCCGGAAAAATTCATCTTGATTATTGGAGAAAATTCCCAAAAATTTTATTCTTTCAATTAAAGGTGTGGTCAGATCGGCTGCTTCCTGAAGAACTCTTTCATTAAAATGAAGCCAACTTATTTCTCTTTTAATGAACTTATATTCCATAAGATTTATATAAAATTCAGGGTTTATTTTAGCATCTTAGGTAAAGCAATAAAATTCAAAATATAGTTTGCTGAGCTAAACTCAGTCCAATCTTCAGTTTTGAAAATAATGCAAATTACTGCAGAGGTTGGCAAATAATCTACTTTTTTCTCCATAAATTGATTCGCAAAAAAAGTAACAGTTGGATTGTGTCCAACCAGCATTGCTGAATCAGCTTCATATGGGAATTGAGAAACAATGTCAAAAATTTCATCAGTGTCGGCAAGATAAATGTTTTCTTTGACTTCGATTTTTTCAAGGGGGAAATTGATTCCCTTTGCAATTAATTTTGCGGTTTCATTGGCTCTTGTTGCCGGACTAGTTGCAATATAATCAACAGAAGTTTGCAAACTATTTAGGTAGTTGATAATTTTTTGAGTTTTTTCACGTCCTAAATTAATAATAGGTCTGCTTTTATCGTCAATCCCATTGTTTTCTCTTTCTGCTTTTGCATGTCTGACAATGTATAATGTTTTCATTCTAATCTTGGAAAGTTAATTAAGATAAAATTTTTCTAAAATATATGAAGCAATTTCTGATTGCAAAAATAATTTATTTTCAGTAAAAATACTTTTAAAACCTTAAAACTGTATTAAAAAACTGAATTAATTATTTTTCATGAACTTTTTAATAATACTATTGTCATTAAATGTGATTTTAACTGCATAAATTCCACTATTAAGAAAGGATGTGGGAAATGAAATTTTGTTTAATCCTTTTTTTGATTCCTTGTAATAAGTTGAATTAATGCGTTTTCCATTTGAGTCGAAAAAGTCAAATCCAATATTTTCATCAAAAGGCAAAACATATTCAATATTGATAATTTCATCTGATGGATTTGGATATAAATCTAATACAGTAAATTCAGTTAATGAAGTTACGCATTGTTCATCATTTGCGGGATTGTCATCTTTTAAAATATTTGAGATTTTCACTTTTGCACAAATATAATCAGGGAATTTATTTGGGTTGATTTCTATTTCTGATGTGAAATTGTATGTCATTGATTCTCCTGGCTTAAGAAGTCCAATCCAATTTTCTTTAATTGGATTAGATTGATGAAGCGTTGTTGTTAAATCTAAATTGGTAATATTTCTTGTCCCTAGATTAACAAGATTTACAGATGTTTTAATAAAGTTATTAATTTGAGTAGTAGTAAGCTTTGTTAAAGCAATATCAATACTTGAAGGAATTACACTAATTTCATGAATGATGGTATCTTTGCATCCATAGAGGTTTGTTGTAATAAACTGAACCTCATAAACTCCATTTTCTGTAAAGGTATGATTTGGATTTTCTAAAGAAACTGTTGAAGAGCCATCACCAAAATTCCATAGAAAATAATTTGTTTGGTTGGTAAGATTGGTAAATTCAACTAAAAGTGGAGCAACTCCATAATCTGGAGTATAGCTATATTCCGCAATTGGTGCAGGGTAAACAACAATGTTTTTTATTGTTGAGGCAATACAAGATGCCGCAGATTTTACACTTAATTGAACATTAAATTCGCCAATGGAATTATAAGTGATTAAAGGGTTTTGTTGGCTAGAGGTAACTCCATTTCCGAAATTCCAGTTCCAATCAACTATGGTACTATTTTCAACAGTGCTTCCATCAAATAATTGATAAAGAGTGTTTTGGCATAGGTCATTTACAGTGAAATCGGGAAAAGGAATAGCGCTGACCTCTACAGGTTTTGTTTTTGAAACAATGCATCCATTTATTGATTTAAGTTCTAATTTTACACTATATATATTTGCCGTGTCAAAATTGTGATTTGGATTTGCTAATGAAGAATAATTTCCGTCACCAAAATCCCAATTCCATTCTGTAATTGCAGCATAAGGAGGTGTAAAAGTGATATCAGTGAAATAAACTGGATTTCCTTCACAAGTGCTGGTATAATTGAAATCAACATTAGGAGCGCCTTTTACGGTGATTGTCCTAATGATGGTATCGGGACATAATCCTTTATTTTTTACAATTAGCATTACATGATAAGTCCCAGGAGAATTAAAAGTATGTGTTGGATTTTGCAAAATAGTTGTGTTTTGAGTTCCACTTGAAAGGTCATCAAAATTCCATTGCCAATTTGTTACATTGCCGAAATTGCAAATACTCTTGTCAAGGAAATTGACAGGAGCACCGCTACAAGCATTTATCGGACTAAAATTAGCAATTGGAAGCGAAAGTACCAATACTTGTTTAGTGATTTTTTTCGAACACCCTGCATCGCTTGTAGATGTTAGTGAAGCATTAAAAATTCCGTCGTGAGTGTAAACGTGTGTTGGATTTGAATTAGTAGAGGAAGTTCCGTCTCCGAATTCCCAAAACCAATTGGTAATGCTATTTGGTGAAGCAGAAGAATAATCGGTAAATGTGGTTGAACTTCCAACACAAACCGTATCAGACATAAAAGCCGTTATCGGAACTTGACCAGCAATCGAGACATTAATGGTGTCTTTTGCAACACAGCCATTGGTATCACTAACAGTAAGCCAAATTGGCCCGGGTCCGGTAATTAAATAAGA
The DNA here is from genome assembly GCA_013377115.1 of Bacteroidota bacterium. Taxonomy (GTDB): domain Bacteria; phylum Bacteroidota; class Bacteroidia; order Bacteroidales; family CG2-30-32-10; genus Cfx2-01. Next base: position 7,926 of record JACAAW010000032.1, read on the forward strand.
ATTGTTCGTACTTCCATCAGACCAAATATAATCTTCAGCAGCAGGGGCTCCGATCGTCAAACCTATATAATCCCCGATACATTTTGGAACATCAGGACCAAGCGTCGCATTAACCGAAAACATATCTGCAGTAACAGTTATTGTTTTTGATTGGCTACAACCTAATGTATCTGTGACAGTGACAGAGTAAATTCCTGCAGTTGAAACGTTTATCGCAGAAGTTGATGCCCCATTTGACCAACTGAAACTATAATTATTATCTAAATGGGTATCAATTAATGTTGGAGAACTTTGGCAAATTGCAGTGTCGTTAATTTCAGTATTTGGTTTGTAAATTAGTATTGTATCGGCGGATTGATATCCAAAAATATCTGTCGCAGTAACTGAATAATAACCTGGGTTAACTGCACTTATTGATTGTGAATTAGCGCCGGTTGACCAAATATAATTGGAGAATCTGCTACCAGCTTTGATAATAGTATCACATAATCCATATGCGATATTAATATCAGGACCAAGATTGACAGGGGGAGAGTATTTGAAGCGAAGATAATTATCAATATTATTCTTTTCAGGTGTGGATAGCAAAGAATTATAAATGACAATTTCACAAACTCCACCTTTCCATACTCTGCCTGCTGAAGAACTTGAATTTCCAATATTTAAATCAAAAGCATAATTATTGTCATTAAATCCAGAAATAATTTTATAATTGTTAAAAGGACTGAAATTTAAATTGTTTTGAGAGTTAATATTAATATTAGCTCCAAATAAACCTTGGTAAAAATTACTAGTATTGCCTTCTGCCATAAACAAATAACCCCACCCACCGCTATAAGTTTTTCTATCCAATAAAGAACAGTAATTAGGGAAAACAGTTTCGTTTCCGTTCCAATTTGCAATAATATATATGCTTTTTAATGGAATAAAGTTATTTACGCTTAATAAATCGTCTGAACCATCAAACCTAACCGACGGTTTTTGATTAAGATCATTTGAAAAATACAAAGGTTGTTGTGATGAACTTGGTTGAATTGCGTCATTATTATTTCCACTTAAGTCAGTCCATTGAGAAACTTTTCCAAAACCATCTTTTGTAATGCCAGAATCAGCGGCAAACCACAATTGTAGGTTTGAAATATCTTTAGGATTAAATATTGTAAATTTTTCAACCGAACTAAATAAAGGTCCCCCACTAGTCAAATTGGCTTGTATTTTCCAATAGTAGGTAGTATGATTTAGTCCATTTAAATTTACGAAACTAGAAGTAATATTATTAATTGTTGTAACAATATTTGTAAAACTTGCATCAGTAGCAAGGAAGATAGAATAGTCAGCTGCTAAATGATGGCTATTCCAAATAAAAACAATATTGGTATCAGCAGTATAATAATTTTGTTTGGGATATACTTTGGTTAATTCCTGACTTTTTACCTGAGAAAAAGTAATTGAAAATAGGATAAATATTACTAATAAAAATTTATTATTCATCTTAAAATGGTAATTATGATAATTAACAAACTTACAATTTTTTTTAAAATGACACAAGTCTTTTTATTTTTTATGCATTACTTTTAGCTAATAAATTCAAAAAACTTATACTTCCATAATGTGAATTTTTATTTTGTATTAAAAAAACTTACAAAATTTGCGTAGATTTGTGGCATTGAATGAAGATTTTCAATAAAAACATTTCGTTAATTATGACTCTTGCCCCAATAGTATTATTTGTTTATAATCGACCAATTCATGCTCGTTTAACACTTGAGGCTTTAGCTAAAAATGAACTTTCTGATCAGTCGATTCTGTATATTTATGCAGATGGGATTAAAAAAAATGCATCATCAGAGCAAATCCAAAAAATTCAAGAAGTCAGAAGTCTGATCAGAGAAAAGCAATGGTGTAAAGAGGTTATTATTATTGAAAGAGAAGAGAATCTTGGGGTAGATAATTCTGAGATTCGTGGTGTAACTGAAATTATTAATAAATTTAATAAAGTAATTGTTCTTGAAGATGACTTGATTACATCAGTAGGTTTTCTGAAGTTTATGAATGATTCATTAGAAATGTATGAGGATGAGCCTAGTGCAATGGGGATAACAGGATATAATTTCCCAATTCAAGTAAAAAATGAAAACACTTTTTTTATTAAAGGAGCATTCGGATGGGGTTGGGCTACATGGAAAAGAGCGTGGGAGTTTTTTATTGCTGATGCCAAAGAATTATATGATAAAATTATTCTGGATAAAGCTCGTTTAAAAGATTTTAGTTTTAATAATACAATTGATTATCTGGGAATGCTTAAAAAATGCTATGAAAATGAAGACAAACCATGGGATATTCGCTGGTATGCGTCGGTTTATTTATTGAACGGCTATAATCTTTTTCCTTATAAATCACTTGTTCAAAACATTGGTTGGGATAACACTGGAACACATTGTGGAGATGTAGATTATTATAAAACAAAAATGACAGAAAGTATAAATTTGAAAAAAATTCCTGTTGAGGAAATAATACTTAACAGAAAGAGATTAGAACTTTTTTTCTATAGGATAAAAAATCCTAGTATTTTTAGGAAAGTAAAAAGAAGTTTTCTGAATTTTTTAAAACATTAAATAGCCAAAATATTCCAGAGTATTATATTTTTAGCATTTTATGCAATATTGTAATAAAATAATAAATGAAAAGATTAATAAAAAGAATTTTATCGAAAATTGGTTTTAGAAAAAAAAGTGAATCTCTTTTTAATGGGAATGTTGATTTTGTTCCTTTAAATCAAGAGCTTGGTATTTATTATTCGGAGGAATTTGCAAAAGTTTTAGATACATGGGGAATTGGAACTGTATGGGACGAAATTCAGTTTTTATTTGTCGGTCGAAAAGGCAAAGTATTAGATATTGCATGTGGTACAGGAAAGGTTATTCAGATTTTAGAAAAATTTTCTGAGTTGGAAATAATAGGTTGTGATATTAGCGAATTGTTAATAAATAAAGCAATAGATAAAGGTATTCATTCAAATAGGCTTGTAATAGGAGATGCTACAAAATTAAATTTCGAAGATAATGCTTTTGATTATTCATATTCTATTGGGTCTCTTGAGCATTTTACGGAAAGAGGAATTTCTGAATTTATCAACGAAGCTTATAGAGTTACAAAAAGAATTTCAATGCACAATATTCCTGTTTCAAAATCTGGAGAAAATATGGGATGGATAAACAGAACACAGAGTTATTTTAATAATTCTAATGAATGGTGGCTTGAGAAATTTAGTGTGATATACAACAATATCATTGTATTAGATTCTAAATGGAATGATGATATTTCATGTGGGAAATGGTTTATTTGTTTTAAAGATATGAATTAAATATTATAGAATGATATTAAGGATATTTTATAAAATAATAAAGTTTCTAGAAAGTAAGGAAATTCGGGATTGTTTTGCAAATACAGTATCAGATCCAAGTGTTATTTTTTCTTCTTATGCCAGAATAAACAATGGACAAAATGACAGGAGTAAAATTCAAATTAGTAGCAATGTTCACATTGATGGTGAGTTATTAATATTGCCATATGGTGGATTTATTGAAATTGGAGAGAACTCCTATGTTGGAAAAGATGTAAAAATCTGGTCTGGAGAAAAAGTGTTCATAGGTAGAAATGTTTTGATTTCTCATAATGTTAATATCATCGATACAAATTCCCATGAAATTAATCACCTTGAACGTGAAAAAAGCGTCTTAATGCAATACAAAGCAGGAATAAGAAAAGAAAAAGAAAATATTATTACTGCACCCATTATTATTAATGATTTTGTTTGGATTAACTTTAATGCTATTATTTTAAAAGGTGTAACTATTGGTGAAGGTGCAATTATTGCTGCCGGTGCAGTTGTTACAAAAGATGTACCTCCTTTCACATTAGTTGGTGGAAACCCTGCACGTGTTATTAAACAATTACCACATTAATATTTTGTATTTTGAAGAATAACATTCAGCAAATTGGGTGCCTCATTTTTTGTCTACCTTAAATGAAAAAAAGTTGTCATTTCCTAACTATTTTTCATTATTTATTCAATGTCCACCAGTTTAATAATTAATTATTTTCCCTTATATATTGTTTCAAAATGTGTTTAACATATTTACATAACAGTATTATTGAACGGATTTAAATAAAAAAAACTCAAATTAAATAAATTTTTATAAATTTGTTGTCAAATGTAAAAGGTTAAGAATGAAAAAAGCATTAATTACTGGTATTACAGGTCAGGATGGGGCTTATCTTGCTGAATTTCTTATTGGAAAAGGATATATGGTTCATGGATTGCGCAGAAGAAGTTCATTGTTCAATACACAACGAGTGGACCACTTCTATCAAGATCCTCATGAAAAAGAAATAAAATTCAAAATGCATTATGGTGATTTAACTGATTCTGCTAATATCATTAGTATTATTCAGGAAGTTCAACCAGATGAAATTTATAATCTTGGAGCAATGTCTCATGTTAAAGTGAGTTTTGAAATGCCAGAATATACTGCCAATGCTGATGGAATAGGAACTCTAAGAATTCTTGAAGCAGTTCGTTTGCTAGGTTTAACTGAAAAAACAAAAATCTATCAGGCTTCTACTTCTGAACTTTATGGCTTAGTTCAAGAAGTTCCTCAATCAGAAAAAACACCATTTTACCCTCGCTCACCTTATGCTGCAGCTAAAATGTATGCATATTGGATTACAGTGAACTACCGCGAGGCATACAATATGTTTGCTGCAAATGGAATATTATTTAATCATGAATCTCCTTTAAGAGGTGAAACATTTGTCACCAGAAAAATTACCCGAGGTGTTGCCAGGATAGCAATGGGATTGCAAGATAAATTATATCTTGGAAATATGAATGCAAAACGAGATTGGGGTCACGCAAAAGATTACGTTGAAGCAATGTGGCTGATGCTTCAACAAGAAAAACCAGAGGACTTTGTTATTGCAACTGGAGTTACTACAACTGTTCGTGATTTTGTAATTCTTGCCTTTTCAGAATTAGGTATCACTCTAGAGTTTAAAGGTAGTGGAATCAATGAATCAGGCGTTGTTGCGAATTGTTCAAATCCTGAATATCAAATAGAAAAAGGAAAAGAAGTTATTGCAATTGATAAACGTTATTTTAGACCAACAGAAGTTGAATTGTTGATTGGCGACCCCACTAAAGCCAATAAAAAACTAGGTTGGATTCCAAAATATAATCTTCAGATGTTGGTAAGCGAAATGGTTATTTCAGATGTTGAATTGTTTAAACGTGATCAGTTTTTGAAAAATAACGGATTCAAAACCAAGAACTATCACGAATAGCTAAATGAAAAAAAACGGAAAGATTTATATTGCTGGTCACACCGGAATGGTGGGTTCTGCAATTACCAGACGATTAAAAAGCGAAGGCTTTAATAATTTGGTTTATCGAGATTTAAATGAATTGGATCTAATAAATCAGCAAGCTGTTAAAGCATTTTTTGAACTAGAAAAGCCTGACTATGTAATTTTGGCGGCCGCAAAAGTTGGTGGAATTCATGCTAATAATACCTTACGTGCTGATTTTATTTATCAGAATTTGATGATAGAAGCAAATATAATTCATCAATCTTACCTTTCAAAGGTGAAAAAACTATTGTTTTTAGGCTCATCTTGTATTTATCCGAAATTAGCACCCCAACCATTAAAAGAAGAATATTTGCTATCAGGCTATTTAGAATATACCAACGAGCCTTATGCCATTGCAAAAATCGCAGGAATAAAAATGTGTGAAGCCTATCGTGATCAATATAATTGTAATTTTATTTCTGTAATGCCTACCAATCTTTATGGGCCAAATGATAATTATGATTTAAAAAACTCTCATGTTTTACCAGCATTAATCAGAAAATTTCATAATGCAAAAGTTGAAAATTCCCCAATTGTTGAAGTGTGGGGAACCGGTTCTCCAATGCGCGAATTTCTTCATGTTGATGATTTAGCAAATGCATGCTTTTATTTGCTGCAGAATTACAATGATAAGGAAATTGTTAATATTGGTTGTGGAGAAGATATTTCAATAAAAGATCTTGCATTAATAGTGAAAAGAATAATTGGATTTGATGGTGATTTAAAATTTGATGAAACAAAACCTGATGGAACACCAAAGAAATTATTAGATGTTTCAAAATTACTTAATTTAGGCTGGAAACCTAAAATTTCCTTGGAAGAAGGTATTTCTAAAGTCTATCTAGAAGTTTCAAAAAATTGGTAAAAAAATAATGATAGAATATGAAATTAAGCCAGAGAAAGGCATAAAATTCAACTTGCATGAAATAATTCAATATAAAGAATTATTTTATTTTTTTACTTGGCGAGATATTAAAATTAAATATAAACAGGCTGTTCTTGGCTTTCTATGGGCTATTTTGCAGCCCCTGCTAACAATGATTATCTTTTCGTTTTTCTTTGGAAATTTACTAAAGGTACCTTCCGACGGAATTCCTTATCCAGTTTTTGCATTTTCTGGTTTGCTGATGTGGAATGTTTTTAGTTCTGGCCTTTCCAGTGCTGGAAACAGTATGGTTAGCAACGCTCATATTATCAAAAAAATATATTTCCCAAGGTTAATAATTCCAATGTCTGCAATATTGGTTTCGGTATTCGACTTTTTAATGTCATTTATAGTTTTTGTTGGTTTACTAATTTATTTCCAAATAAATGTCAATATTTTAAAAATGTGCTTATTTATACCTGGATCGCTTTTCCTTACAATCATCTGTACATTTGGAATGGGAAGTTTTCTTGCAGCACTAAATGTAAAATACCGAGATTTCAGGTATATAATTCCATTTTTGATCCAATCCCTAATGTTTTTAACTCCTGTAATTTATCCAGTTTCAATTATTAAATACCAATGGGCAAAATATATTATTGCTGCTAATCCAATGTCGGGAGCAATTGACCTTGCCCGTGCAGCAATTATTAATAAACCTATCCAAACTGATTTAATTTTGATAAGTTGTTTTTCAGCAATAGTTATGTTTATGATTGGCTTACTTTATTTTCGAAAAACCGAAAGTTATTTTGCAGACATTGCCTAATTTGCCTATATTTGTTTGTTAATAATGGAAATAAACTTTACTTGTTGATTATTTAATGACAAAACCTATTCTCGAAATACAAAATATCTCAAAAAAGTTCCGTATTGGTGGTGCAGATGGCGGTTATAAAACTTTACGTGATAGCTTGTTTTCCAAAAAAGGAAAAAAAGTTTATAAAAGTGAGTTTTGGGCTTTAGAAGATGTCTCCTTTGATGTTTATCCTGGCGATACGGTTGGAATAATTGGCAAAAATGGTGCAGGTAAATCCACCCTTCTTAAAATATTGAGCCGTATTACTCCTCCTACTAAGGGTCGGATAATTTGCAGGGGACGTATTGCGAGCTTATTGGAAGTTGGCACTGGGTTTCACGGAGAACTCTCTGGCCGAGAAAATATTTATCTTAATGGATCTATTCTGGGTTTAAAAAGAGCAGAAATAAATAGAAAGTTTGATGAGATAGTTGATTTTTCTGGAGTTGAGAAATTTTTGGACACCCAGTTAAAGCACTATAGTAGTGGCATGCAACTGCGCCTCGCCTTTGCTGTCGCAGCCCATTTGGAACCTGAAATTTTGATTATTGATGAGGTTTTGGCTGTCGGGGATGCAGATTTTCAAAAGAAATGTATCGGCAAAATGGAATCTATCAGCAAAAGTGAAGGTAGGACAATCTTATTTGTTAGCCATAATATGAGCGCTATTCAATCTTTATGTAGCAAAGGAATTTTGTTAGAGGACGGAAAAACAAAAGGAGTATTTGATATCGCCCAAGCTGTTAGTCAATATTTATATGGTGAAGAGGGAAACTCAACTGCTTTTTTTTCTCCTGACAAGTTAAATAAAAATAATAGTGTTTTTATTATTGAAGCATATATTCAAAATAGTAAAAATTTGACAACTGACCGTTTTGCGGTTTATGATGACATTTGTGTTAATATTAAATGGGCAAACCAAAAGGGAGTTCCGGTAAATCCGAATTTCATTCTTATGAATAAATTTAATGTTAATGTTATGTTAGCGATTGATACTGAAGTGGATAGAGATGGAAGTTTGAAAAGTGAAAAAGGCACCTATATTTCAAAAATTACGATTCCTAAAAATTTCCTAAATGCGGGAGAATATTTTTTGCATATTGCTTTGGATTCTGCCTCTCCTCGAACTTGTCACGAAGTTCATTATAATGCTTTGTATTTTTCAGTATGGGATCCAATGGATGAAAATAGTGTCGCACGGGGATTATTTACAAGTTCTTATGAGGAATGTATGCTATTGCCACTTTTACCTAGTTCATTTACAAAAATTTCTGAAATAATAAACTAAGACATGAATACGTATAGCCTATCATATGTTATAACTACCTTTAATAAGTTGGAGTATTTAAAAATTACTTTAGCAGATCTAATTAATAATTGCAAACCTGATGAAGAAATTGTTGTTGTTGACGGAGGAAGTGAGGATGGATCAAAAGAATTTTTAGAATTGCTATTCAAAGAAAATAAAATTCAACAATTCATTTCTGAACCTGATTTTGGTGAAGCCCATGGTTTTAATAAAGGTTTTTTAATGGCAAAAGGCGACCTGATTAAAGTTATTACAGATGATGATGCATTCAATTTTGAAGGAATACAAAAATGTAAAATTAAAATGTTAGCAAATCCTGAAATTGATTTAATGGCTGGCAATATGGCTTATTTTGATTTGAAGAACAGAAATAAAATTCATTTAAAATTCGATGATAATTATTTCAATGATTGGCTGAATAATAAAATTCCTTCTTTTTGGTTTAATGGTCAGCCTTTGATGATTAGAAGAAAACAGTTACCATTAATTGGGTTTTTTAATCCTGATTTTATTATCGTTGATACAGAGTTTAGTTTAAGAACTACATTTTCCAGAAAAGCTAAATTAGAATGGTGTTCTGAAATAATGTCAGTTAATATTTCTAATATTGATAGTAATTCTGTGAAATTTAAAGAAAAAGTTAACTGTCAATTGAAAGAATTAGATATCATTTATTCTGAAAGGCTAAGTGAAATAATAAAGTATAAAGAAAACCACCCAGTTAATTTATTTTTGACTTCAACAAAAAATCTTTTTAAATTCATTTTTGATAAAGTTTTTCCTTTTAAAAAATTAATTGGAAAAAAGGAATTGAAAGATAATAATAATCCATTATTTATTGATAACTTCTTATCGTTTAATGAGGTTTTTCAAATATTGAAACAAGAACTAATTGAAATAAATAAAAAAAGCAATTTACTATGAAAATTATAGTTACAGGCGGCGCTGGATACAAAGGTGTAAAACTAACAAAAGCCTTACTTGAAAAAAATTTTAAGGTAACTGTTTTAGACAATTTCATGTACGGATTTGAGCCATTTCTGCATTTAGCGGAAAACAAGAATCTAACAGTTATAAAACAAGATATTAGAAATAAAATTGAAGGAATTGGTAAGTTTGATGTTGTGTTTCATCTTGCTGGATTAAGCGGTTTCCCAGCTTGTTCAGCAAACCCATCTTCAGCGCATTTAATAAATGTTGAAGCTACAAAAAGTTTGGTAGATTCCTTAAGCAAAGATCAATTAGTTATTTATGCCTCAACCACCTCATTTTATGGAAAATCTGGAGACAAATGTACAGAAGAAACCATTGTAGATCCAGTTAGTCATTATGGGAAAACAAAATATCTTGCGGAACAAATTACAATGCAAAAAGAAAATGCCATTTCATTAAGATTTGCAACTGTTTTTGGTTTTAGTCCAAAAATGCGAATGGATTTAATGGTAAACGATTTTACTTACAAAGCATTAAAAGAAGGTTTAGTGGTGTTGTTCGACAGTTATGCAAAACGAACCTTCATTCATATAGATGACGCTATTTCAGCATATATTTTTGCTATGGAAAATAGCTCAAAAATGAAAGGTGGAATATTCAACGCTGGCGGCAATACTATGAATTTTTCGAAGTTGGAAATAGCAGAAGCTGTAAAAAAACAAATCAATTATACAATTATTGATTCTGAAGTTAAGGACAAAGATGTCAGGCATTTCATAATAGATTTTAGCAAAATAAAAAAATTAGGATTTGAGCCTAAAGTTACACTTGAAGAAGGAATCTCTGAAATGCTCAGGGTTTTTCAATATTATGATTATTTCACGCATTATAAAACCATTTAGAATATGAAAATCATAGAATATAAATCGAAAACTGTTGCCATTATTCATAAACAAGAAAAATGGAAAGAAGGATTAGATTTTATTACTCCAAATGAAACTTTTATCCAAGCAGGAACTTGGTTTTACAATGAAGGTAAATCTTTAAGATCTCACAGGCATAAATTATACGAAAGAAAAGTTTTACAAACTCAGGAAGTTGTTGTTGTGATGGAAGGTTCTATGAGAATTAATTTTTACGATGATGCTAATGATATTTTCCAAAAGGAAATTGTTTCAAAGGGTGATTTTTGCGTTATCTTAGATGTTGGCCATGGCTACGAAATTCTTTCAGAGAATACAAAAATAATAGAAGTTAAAAATGGCCCTTTTCTATCTGTAGAATTAGATAAAGAATTAATTTAATGGAAAATATTTTCTTCGATTTAAGCGCTTTAAAGAAATGTGGAAAGAACGTAATCATTGGAAAAACAGTGAGGATACGTTATCCCGAATTGGTTGAAATAGGCGATAATGTTATTATTGATGATTTCACATATATTTCAACTGCTTTGAAATTACATTCGTTTGTTCATGTTTCTTCAGGTTGTAAAATTATTGGTGGCAAAAATAGCTATGTGGAAATGATGGAGTTTTCTACCCTTGCGCCAAATGTTGTCCTTTCGGCTGGAAGTGATGATTATATTGGAGGCATTGCCACTCCTCTTGTTCCAATGGAATATAAAGGGAATGCAAAAATTGGAAATATAATTTTGAAAAAACATTGTATAGTTGGTGCTGGTTCTGTTGTATTACCTAATGTTACTTTTGAGGAGGGGGCTTGTATTGGCGCTTTATCTCTAGCAAATAAAAACCTTGAAAGTTGGAATCTTTATGCAGGAATTCCTGCAAGAAAGATAAACAAAAGATTAAAAGAAAATATTATAAAATACGAAACTGATTTTCTAAATTCAAATATTAATGGATAATAAGTTTATCAATCAAATGGAACCTTGGTTTGGGCTCGAAGAAAAAGAAGCGCTGAACCAATACATGGATGAAGGTGGTTGGCTGACTGAGTTTAAGCGGACAGCTGAATTTGAAAAAAGAATTGCAGAATATACAGGAGCAAAACATTGTATTGTTGTCAACAACGGGACCATTAGCCTTACTTTAATAGCAATGGCTGCTGGAATTGTAGCAGGAGATGAAGTTATTGTTCCTAATTACACCATGATTGCCACACCAAATTCTTTGAAAATGTTTGGTGCTATTCCAGTTTTTGTTGATGTTGAAAAGGAAACACTTTGCATGGATATTGAATGCGCTCGAAAAGCAATCACAACAAAAACCAAAGCAATATTTTTAGTAACCTCAAACGGGCGTTATCCAAAAGCGGGAATAGAAGCTTTTCAAAAGTTATGTGATGACCATAATTTGGTTTTATTAGAAGACGCTGCTCAATCTCTGGGATCTTTTTATCCAAATGGAGAGCACCAGGGAACAATAGGACTTGCTGGTAGTTTTTCATTCTCAGCTCCAAAAGTAATTTCTACCGGACAGGGTGGTGCTATTATTACCAACAACGAAAAAATGATATACAAACTTAAACGTTTGAAAGATTTTGGAAGAAGTGGGGGTGGCAATGATATCCATGACAGCATCGGCTTTAATTTTAAATTTACTGAAATGCAAGCTGTAATTGGAAATGAGCAAATGAAAAAATTGCCATGGCGTGTTGAAAGAAAAAAAGAAATTTACAGAACCTATAAAAATAATTTAGCAGAAGTTAAGGATGTTAAATTTTTCGAACAAGATTTAGATGCAACAACACCTTGGTTTATTGATGTATTTGCGGAAAATAGAAATGAATTAATGGTCTTTCTTAAAGAAAATAATATTGGCTCTAGATTAATGTATCCCCCAATTAATAAGCAAGCTGCTTATAATGTTGAAGGGAATCACCCTGTATCGAATCTTGTTGGGGAAAAGGGACTTTGGTTGCCATCTGCTTCTCAACTTACAAATAGAGATATTGAATTTATTTGTAAAAAAATTATTAATTACTATAATTAATGAAAGGTTATATTGTAAGTGGCGGTTGGTTAGCAAATAAGCTATTTATTTTTGCTAATTTTATTGCTTGGGCTGAGGAACATAAAATAGAAATTTCTTTTCCTAGCTTTAAAAAATATGCCCATTTCTTTATTACCTCCTCTCATATTTACAATCCTAATATTTCTTCACAAAATAAAAATGTAAATAAGCCTTCTTCAAAATTTAGTTTATTTTTAGTAGATTTAGGATATAGAATTGCAAGAATTTGTTTCCGACTTAAATTAAATAATAATATAGTTTCTTGTTATTATTTAGATCATGGTAAAGAACTTTTAATGGATGATCAACATTTTTCACAAATGAAGAAAAGCAAAGTAGCTTTTTTTCAAGGATGGCTATTTAGAGTTCCAACAGAAATATTTCAAAAACATAAAAATAAAGTAAAAGAACATTTTCAAATAACTCGAAATAATGCTGAAACAATTGATAGGATATTAAACCCATTATTTGGACCAAATAATCTAATAATTGGAGTCCATATTCGGCAAGGTGATTATAAAACATTTGAGAATGGAAAATATTATTATTCAAAGGATATTTACAATAAACAAATGCAACAAATTATTTTATTGTTTGCTAGCAAGAATGTAAAATTTTTGATTTGTTCTGATGAAAAACAATATGAAAAAGATTTTCCAGGATTAGAAGTTTTTATTAGCAATGAGCATTATATTACAGATTTGTATATTTTATCGCGTTGCAATTTTATCATTGGCCCACCTAGTTCTTTTTCAATGTGGGCGTCTTTTTATGGTAATGTTCCTTTATGTTTGATTGAAAATGAGGAAATGAAAATAACTACGGAAGATTTTAAAATAAGATTATAATAAATAACCAATTTACCTTCTTTGAAAAGTATGAAAATGCGCAGAGAAGTTTAACTAAATAATTAATTCATGAAAAATATTCTGCAAATTTATCCTTCTGAAATTGTTAAAAGAAAACCACCAATAAATATTCAGGAAGAGCATTTGCACTATTTTCAGCACGAATTCCAGCATTTTATACCTGAATCTAATTTGTTTTATTTAAAAAAAGCATGTGTTACAAAGGATGGAATAATTATTAAAAATTTGAAAATTCTACCCCAATTTGTGATAAATTTTCCTGAATTAAAAACATATTATTTCCGTTATCTTTTATCAACATTTATTAAACACAAAAGTGTAAGGTTAAATAAAAAGAGAAAATATCTTTTGCTTTTTGATAATTATAGTGGGCCAGAAGGTTTTTCACATTGGATAAGCGATGCAATGACAAGAATATTCGCATTAAATGGAATGTTAAAAAATTATACGGCCATTCTTCCAGCATATTGTAAAAATGGATTTCGAGCACAATCTCTAAAGGTTTTTGATTTTGGATCAATTTATTATATAGAACCAAACACTTATGTAAAAGTTGACAATTTATATGCTCCTACTTTTATTGCTCCAACTGGTAATTTTAATATTAGCAATATTTTAGGTTTTAGATCCTTCGTTTTAGAAAAACTGAAAATCTCTAATAAGATAAATACAAAAAGAACTTATATTAGCAGAAAAAAAACACCAAGAAGGCATATTTTAAATGAAATTGAGGTTGAAGATTTAATGATTTCTTATGGTTTTGATATTGTCTTTATGGAAGATCATGATTTTGCAGAGCAAATCTCAATTGTTAATTCTACTAAGGTTTTAGTGAGTATTCACGGAGCGGCTTTAACTTTTTTGCATTTTATGAATGAAGATTCAAAGGTGCTTGAATTGAGGTATGACGGTGATACTCATAATAATCATTTTTATGCCATTGCAAGCAGTTTAGATATCGACTATTACTATCAAGTTTGTCCTGGAAATTTTATTTCTCCAATTGCAAATAATTACGATATAAATGTTGAAATGGAACTCTTAAAGAAAAATATTAATTTAATGTTGCAGTAATGTTTTCAGTATGAATTTTCTTAAAAAAATAAAACCATTTATTAGAAGGTTAATTCTGGGATATGATATTCAAACCTATTTTTTCTCTCAAGGTGGTGAAGATGCGGTTTTGATGAGTTTTTTCGCAAATAAACTTGCCTTAAAAGAAAAAGGTTTCTATGTTGATATTGGTGCCTACCATCCTGTAAAGTTTTCAAATACTTATCTTTTTTATATAAATGGTTGGACTGGAATTAATATTGATGCTAACCCCAATTCAATTAATCTTTTTAATAAAAAAAGACCAAAAGATAAGAATTTGCACATTGCTATTTCTGATCAAACGAATCCACATACTTTTTACATAATGAAAAATAATTCAAATTCGATGAGTTCTTTTTCAAAAGAGAATATTATTGAATTAGGTGTGGACCAGTATATTGCAGAGGAAATTCAATTAGCGCCAATCAGATTAGTGGATCTTTTTGAGAAACATCTTCATGAAAATCAAGAAATCGATTTTATGTCTGTTGATGTTGAAGGATATGAACTCAACGTTCTTAAATCAAACGATTGGTTAAAATACAGACCTAATGTTATCATAATTGAACAGAAAGGATTGACACTTGAAGAAAATGCAAAAGGAAAAGCTTCCGAATTTTTAATTTCCAAAAATTATTGTATTTTTGCTAAGACCCTCGTAACTCGAGATGTCTGCAATCTGTTTTTTATTGATAAAAGTAAAATTTAAATGGCAATGTTTTTATTAAATAATCAAAATAGAATTTAGTTAGAAAATAAGGATTTAATGTATTCGTTTCTCAAAAACTAATTAATAAATGATAGCATGGGTTTTCTAAAAAATATGTTTATAAACATCAATTCTATTTTTTCTAATAATAAAAACTTAGAAAGAGAGATTGAGGAATCGAAAATTTTATTAGGAAAAGTATTGGTAAATAAATTTTCAAATATTAACACAATTAGAGAAGCAGAGTTTAAAGTGTTTTCTCAATGGGGTGATGATGGAATTATTCAATATCTAATTAATAATTTACAAATATCGAATCCATATTTTGTTGAATTTGGGGTCGAAAACTATACCGAAGCAAATACCAGGTTTTTATTGATGAATGACAACTGGAGTGGTTTGATAATTGACGGAAGTATTGAAAATGTAAATTATATTATTAAGGATTCAATTTATTGGAAATATGATTTAGTTGCTAAACAACTCTTTGTTACAGCCGAAAACATTAACAATGTTTTTTACTCAGAAAGAGTTCCTGAAAAAATAGGGTTATTGCATATTGATATTGATGGAAATGATTACTGGATTTGGAAAGCAATAAAGAATTTAATTGCAGATATTGTCATCGTAGAATATAACAGTTTATTTGGTTATGAGCGCAGTATCACAATTCCATACGATGCTGAATTTGTGAGAACCAAGACTCATTTTTCTAATTTGTTTTACGGGACATCTTTATTGGCATTATGCGATTTAGCGCAAGAAAAAGGTTATTCTTTTATTGGATGTAATTCGGCCGGGAATAATGCTTATTTTATTTTAAACGAAAAACTAGGCCCTATTAAACCGGTGTCAATAAAAGAAGGATTTGTTGAATCGAAATTTAAAGAAGCAAGAAACGAGCAAGGACTTTTAAGTTTTATTCGTGGAGATAATAGAATTGCTCAAATTAGAGATTTAGAAGTATATAATACACGAACAAACAAATTAGAAAGGTTTTAATGAAAATTCTAATTCTTGGAGCTTCGGGATTTATTGGTAATGCTGCTTTTGATTATTTTTCAAAACAAAATGAAACAACTGGTGTTGATAAGGTAAACCTTGGCAGAAAAGAAATATTTCTCGATTCAGATTTTTCTTTGACGAAAAGATTGATTATTGAATCGAAGTATGACTTTATTATTAATTGTGCTGGATCTTCAGATGTTAAAGATAGCTTTATTAATACTGAGAAGGATTTTATTGTCAATGTTAATTTTGTTCAAAATGTGCTATCCGTATTAAAAAGTAATTCTCCTCAAACTAAATTTATAAATTTGTCGAGTGCTGCTGTATATGGAAATCCAAGCACATTACCAATTAATGAAAATGAAATTATTAATCCTATTTCACCTTATGGATTTCATAAATTTTTAAGCGAACAACTTATTTCTGAATATTCAAAATTGTTTAATTTGGGAACTTTATCTGTTCGGATATTCTCAGCCTATGGAAATGGTTTAAAACGTCAATTACTATTTGATCTTTATTCTAAATTTAATACCAATCCCGAATCAATTTGTCTCTTTGGCACAGGTAGTGAATCAAGAGATTTTATTTTTATTACAGATATTATTAATGCCATTGAAATTCTTATAAGTAATGCTTCTTTCAAAGGAGAAGTCTATAATTTGGCTAGTGGTGAAGAATCCTTTATTAATAAAACAGCTTTATTATTTGCTTCAATTTGTAATTATAATGGTGAAATCATTTTTCAAAATTCGCAGATTCAAGGATATCCCATTAATTGGAAAGCTGATATTACCAAGCTGAAATCTTTAGGATTTTCACCACAAGTTTCATTGAAGGATGGCCTGGAAGAATATTTTTCATGGATTGATAATAATAATCACTCATGAAATTAGGAATACTCTTTACTGGTAATTATAGTTGGGCAGGTGGGTTATATTATTCTTTGAATATAATTAAATTACTCCAAAATTATTCCACATCTAATAATTTAACAATAATTGTAATAATAAATAATTTTACACCTAAGGAGCTAATTGCTGAAGTCCAATTGAAGAATATTGAAATTGTTGATTTAGACAGTAGGTCTATTTTATATAAAGCCTTTTGTAAAATTGCTGGGATAATTACAAAATCGAATTATCGTTTTATTCATGAAATAAATTCATTAAATCTAGATTTAATCTATCCAATTATTGATTTCCAAGATTCATATAGAAAATTGAATTGTAAAGTAATTTATTGGATTTATGATTTTCAACATAAGTTTTTACCACAACTATTTACTCAGAAAGAAATTGAACAACGAGATAATACTTTCCGAGAAATTGTTGAAAATGCCGAAATAATTGTGCTTTCGAGTCTTGATGCCAAGAGGCATTTAAATAAGTTTTATCCAAACTGTAAAGCGAAAGTAGAAATCTATAAATTTATTTCATTAATAAGTAAAGTTCCGAAAGCAAGACAATCAAATACTATCATTCCAACTAATTATTTTATTGTTTGTAACCAATTCTGGCCTCATAAAAATCATATGGTTGTTCTAAAAGCATTAGCAGTATTGTTAACTGAAAATATTGATATTCATATCGTTTTTACTGGAAATAATGATGAAGAAAGAAACAGGGAATATGTAAATGAGTTGAAAACATTTATCTTAGAAAACAATTTGTCTTTATACGTTACCTTTACAGGCTTTATTTCTAGAGAATATCAGGTTGAATTAATGCAAAATGCAAAAGCAGTTATTCAACCCAGTTATTTTGAAGGTTGGAGCACTGTGATTGAAGATGCAAAAGCATTAAATAAGTTTTTAATAGTATCAGATATTGAAATCAATAGAGAACAAGTTAAAGATGATGTTTTGTTTTTTGAAGCAACCGATTTTATTATACTTGCCGAACATATTTCGGAAATTTGCCTTAAAGAAACTATTGTAACTTCGATTGATTATCGAGTAAATATTGAAGCGTCAAAAAGTGAATTAATTAATTTGTTTAAAGTTTAATATAATCGTGAATTTCTCGAAATTTCTTTTTTCTCATTACAATTTAAAACTTAAATATGCATCCAAAAATTACAATAATAACTCCATCTTATAATCAAGGCCAATATATCGAAGAATGTATATTATCGGTTCTTGATCAAAATTATCCTAATCTGGAGTTTATTATTGTTGATGGAGGTAGTGATGATAGTACCTTAGAAATATTAAATAGGTATTCAAACTATTTTGCTTATTGTATAAGTGAAAAAGACAATGGTCAGAGTCATGCAATTAATAAAGGTATCGTAAAAGCAAGTGGTGAAATTATTACATGGCTTAATAGTGATGATTTGCTCTTGCCAAATTCTTTGGAAATTGTAGCTAAAGGATTCAGTGAAAATCCTAACGTGGGATTAATTCATGGAAATGCAATTCTTTTTGGTCAAAATCAAAAAGAGAGCATAATCAAAATACCTGAATATGATTTAAAGGAAAGATATTTGGCTTATATTCCATTTCCCCAACCATCCTCTTTTTTTCGTAAAGAAATTTTAAATGTAATCGGAAATATTGACGAAAGTTTGCATTTTGGAATGGATTACGATTTATTAGCTCGAATTGCATTAAATTATGAAATTCTTCAAATTCAAACAGTGCTTTCAAAATACAGATTACATAATGAAAGCAAAACCAATAGTTCTTTGAGTTTTGCAAACGATTGGAGTATTGTATTTAGCAGAGTGTTGAGGTCGGTCACTGATTCAGAATTTGCAATTGAAGTATTAAAAAGTGTGAATTTGTATCATGACTCTGAAGAAAAATACGTAATCACAAAGATTCCCTCTAACTTAAAGCTTTCACTTTTGTACTTTTTGAACATGCAAATGCATTATTATTATATTACTATGGATTTAGATACTGTTTCAAAATTAGCATCCCTAATTAAGCAATTGGATGAAAATTTCTATAAAAAGGAAAAGGTCAACAACCTTTTTATAAAAGCTAAAATATTAAATCCTATGGTAATAAGATTTCTTCGTACTTTCACGAGATAATATTTTTCACTATGCCTTTTTTCTCAATTATAATACCAACTTTTAATAGAGCCCAATTTATTGAAAAAACAATTCAATCAGTTCTAAATCAGGAATATATTGATTATGAGATACTGGTTGTTGATGATGGAAGCACCGACAATACTGAAGAAATCATTAAGCTTATTAATTCTGATAAAATTCAATATTTTAAAAAGAGAAATGAGGAAAGAGCTGTAGCTAGAAATACAGGAATTAGATTAGCCAAAGGAAATTATATTACATTTTTGGATTCAGATGATTTGTTTTATCCCGAGCATTTGCAAATAGCCTACGAGAATATTCAAATAAATAATTCCCCTGAAATTATTCATACTAGATACGAAATCATTAACAATCAAAACAAGGTGATTTCAAAAATGAAAATATTGGACGATAAAATAAATAGGAAATTGATATCTGGAAATTTTATGTCCTGTAATGGCGTTTTTTTGAGGAAAGATATTGCTCTTACAAACCTCTTTAATGAAAATAGAGATTTATCGGCATTGGAGGATTGGGAGTTGTGGCTTAGGTTGGCAGCTCAATACAAAATATATTATTCAAATACGATTACCTCGGCAATTATTAATCATGATGACCGTAGTGTTTTAAATACAAAAAAAGAGGAATTAATTCGTCGTTTCGATATTTTAATTAGTTTAGTATTGAAAAATACGATTGTAATCAATTATTATAAAAATAATATTAATGCTTTTAAATCAAGTTGTTATACTTATATTTCGCTCCATTTAGCATTGACAAAGAAATATAGAAAAGAGGCAATAAAATATTTATTTATGGGAATATCTCAAAAGCCTGAAACCATTTTCAGTAGAAGATTTCTTGCAATTATTAAACATATTATATAATCTTGAATCAAAAAATGAACATATTGGTTCTTACTTACTGGAGCTATAATGATGCTTTAATTCAAACGTATACCTTGCCTTATGTTCAAATTATTTCAAAATATTTGCCAGAAAACAGTAAAATATTTTTGTTGACACTTGATAAAGATAAATGTAATGGGAATTCAAAAAATAATATTGACAATATCCAGTATATTAGTTTCCAGTATAAGCCTTTTGGATTTTCTGGAATTATAATGTGGTTTAAAATTCTGATTAAACTTTTCTGGATAATAAAAAAGGAAAGAATTACAACCATTCATGCATGGTGCACACCTGCTGGTATGTTAGGATATATTCTTTCTATACTTACATTTAAGAAATTGATCATTGACAGTTATGAGCCCCATGCTGAAGCTATGGTGGAAAATGGTTCATGGAAAAAAAGCAGTTTTGCATTTAGATTATTATTTAGATTTGAGAAATATCAGACAAAACGAGCCCAACATTTGGTAGCGGCAACTTATGGAATGAAAAAGTATGCCGAGTTAAAATACAAACATGTAAAGAATAATTTTTTTGTAAAACCAGCCTGTGTGAACCTTGAATTATTTTCTAAGGCAAATATAAAAAACCTTGCCTTATTGGATGAGCTGCAGCTAGTCAAAAAAATAGTTTGTGTTTATGCCGGTAAATTTGGTGGTATATATTTAGATCATGAGGTCTTTGATTTTTTCAGTGTTGCAGAGAATTTCTGGGGTGAAAAGTTTCGGGTTTTGTTGCTTTCATCTCATTCAAAAGAAGAAATTGAGTCATTCATAATTCAATCTCAATTAAATTCAGAAACTCTAGTCCATAGATTTGTTGACCATATTGAAATGCCAAATTATTTAGGATTGGGCGATTTTGCAATAACTCCGGTTAAACCAGTTCCAACAAAGAGATATTGCACCCCAATAAAAGATGGTGAGTATTGGGCACTGGGATTGCCAATTGTTATTACTAAAAATATTTCAGAGGATTCGGAATTGATAGAAAAGTATAAAATTGGTGCAGTTATAGAGGATTTGAATAAGGAATCCTATTTGAAAGCAATTCATGAAATAGATGAATTAATAAGTGGAAATACCAGAATTGAATTATATAATAAGATTAGGCCAATTGCTGAAAATCATCGAAACTTTGTCATTGCAGAGAATATTTATAATGAGATTTATTCGAAAGGGTAAATAGATTTAGT
>JACAAW010000033.1 GCA_013377115.1 Bacteroidota bacterium
ATTATTATAAACTAAAATCTAAAAAAATGAAAAAATTATTTACAATTTTTACCTTCATTTTTGTGATGGTTTTTGCAAATACATTTGCTCAAAGCAATGTTGACAAGGCTCCATTTCAAAAAAAATCATTAAATGGCTTAACTAAAAGCAACTCTTTTGCAACAAATAAAAACATCACTGCAATGTGGGACGTTGTTATTGATTTTGCTCCTGCAAAAACAGCTGAAGCTGGTATAGAAACTGATGGAACAAATATTTATACTGCAAAATGGAGTGGAAATATGTTCTATAAATATTCTATGACTGGCACTTTATTAGATAGTTTCTCTATTGCTGGAGTTACTGGAATTAGAGATTTAGCATACGATGGAACTTATTTCTATGGTGGCTCAAATGCAGCTAACATTTATAAAATGAACTTTACAACACATACTTTAGTTAGCACCATTGCTTGTCCTGCAGGAACTACTGTTAGAAATATTGCTTATGATCCAAACCTAGGTGGATTATGGGTTGGTGGTTGGGGAACTGATATTAAATGTATCAGTCCAGCAGGTGCTGTTTTAGGAACTCCTATTTTAGCAATAAATCATCTTTTAACTGGAATTTATGGTTCTGCATACGACAATTGGTCAGCAGGTGGTCCTTACCTTTGGTTATTTGACCAAACTGGTGGTTCTGTATTTCACCAAATTAGTATTGCTACTGGTTTACCAACTGGCGTAACTCATGATGCATCTACTGATGTTACAGGTGTTACTACTGCAACAACTGCTGGTGGAGCATTTTGTTATTTAAATGGTTCAATAATCACTTTAGGTGGTTGTGCTCAAGGAGCAAAAATGTTTGCTTATGATATTACTCCAGCTGCTGTACCAACTGCAGCTTGCACTCCATTAACTTGGGCTGCTGGAAGTGTACAAACAACATCAACTGTTACTTCTGGAACATTTACATTGTCAAACACCGGACTTGGAACTTTAACATGTACTGGAATAACTGGTGTTTCTGCTCCTTTTACCTGTACTTTGGTTCCTGCTTCTGTTAGTTTAACAGGTGCTACAACTTACACTTTTACTTTTTCTTACAATCCTACTGTAGCTGGTGTTGATAACCAAACTGCAGTTATTGCTACCAATGGTGGAAATATTTCAATTGCCTTATCTGGAACTGGTATCGTTTGTAATACCATTTCTTCTTATCCTTTCAATGAAAGTTTTGAAGGTGCTAATTTCCCTCCTGATTGTTGGTCAATAAATGATGCTGATGGTGACACTTACAACTGGGAATCAAGAAATATTACTGGATGGACTGCTCATTCTGGAACAGGCATTGCAGTTTCTGCTTCTTATACAACTGTAGCATTAACTCCTGACAATTATTTAATTACTCCAAAATTAAACATTAATAGTCCTAATTTAGTTCTTAAATATTGGGTAGCAGCTCAAGATCCTTTATGGGCTGGTGAAAACTATTCTGTTATGGTTTCTACAACAACAAATGCTCCAGCTAGTTTCACTGAGGTATTCAACGAAACATTAACTGATTCAATTTATCACGAAATAACCGTTCCTCTTTCTGCTTATAATGGACAAAACGTTTATGTTGCTTTCAGACACTGGAATGTTACTGATATGTTTTATTTAAAATTAGATGACGTTTCTATTGATCTTGCTACTGGTATTTCTAATACTGACCTTGATAATAATATTAGCGTATATCCTAATCCTGCAAGAAATATCATTAATATTAATTCAACTGAAAAGATATCTAACGTTAAAGTTATGAATGTTGTTGGTTCTACTATCTATAACGAAGCTGTTAACTCAAATAACTTTAAGTTAAACTCTTCTAATTATAATGCTGGAATTTATTTCATTCAATTAGATACTAAAAACGGAACTATTACTAAGAAAATTCAAATTCTTGAGTAATTTTTAATCCTATTTAAAAAAAAGAGGTTGTTTTTACAAACAACCTCTTTTTTTTAAATAGGATTAAAAATAATGATTAGGTTTGTAGACATATTTTATTATTAACTAATTTTTAAATTTATGAAAAAGATTAACACTTTCATTGCTTTGCTTTTATTAAGCGGAGTTATTTTTGCTCAAACGCAGAAATTTGGAAAAAACACACTAACTGCTGTTAAAGTGGCAAAAGAAGTTAACAATTCTCCAGCTAATTCAAAAGCAATAATTGACTCATTACGTTATGATGGAGTTAACGCTGATGGAATTGGAGTTGGCGGTGCTGCTACTTTTGAAGCAGCTGCATTCTTTCCTGCAGCACAATTAGCAGCTCACAATGCAATGGGAAACACCATTACTGCTGTTAAAGTTTATATCGTTGGGGTTACAAACGTTACCTCTACACAAATAAAAATTTATTCTGATCAAGGAGTTACTTTAGTTAAAAGTCAAGCGTTTACACCTATTGAAGGATGGAACAATGTTGTTTTCACAACTGCTTTTCCTATTCCAGCAACTGATTTATACATTGGTTACGAATGTATTGCAACCGCAGGTTATCCATTAGGTTGTGATGCTGGTCCAGTAAATCCAAATGGTAACTGGATAAAATATAATGGTGCTTGGAGCCATTTAACAGATTTAGCAGCAACATTAACATTTAACTGGAATATCAGAGCAATGGTTGATGGAACTGCTCCTACATCTCCTGTTGCATCTTGTACTCCTCTATTATGGAATGCTGGAAGTGTAATTACAACAAATACTGCTACTTCTGGAACATTTACATTAACCAATGTTGGTGGCGGGGCTTTAACTGCAACTTCTATTACAGGTGTTAGTGCTCCATTTACTTGTACTTTAGTGCCTGCTTCTGTAAATTTAGCTGCTGGTATTTCAACTACATTTACTTTCTCTTATAATCCAACAGTTGCTGGTGTTAATAGCCAAACTGCTGTTATTACAACAAATGGTGGTGTTGTTTCAATTCCATTAACGGGTACAGGTCTTGTTTGTAACGTAAACAGTTCATATCCATTTACTGAAGGTTTTGAAGGTGCTAACTTCCCTCCAGATTGTTGGACGTCAAACGACGTAGATGGTGATACTTATAATTGGGAGTCAAGAAATATTACTGGATGGACTGCTCATTCTGGAACTGGTATTGCTGTTTCTGCTTCTTATCAGGGCGTTGCTTTAACTCCAGACAATTATTTGGTAACTCCAAAACTAAATATCAACAGTCCAAATTTAGCTCTTAAATATTGGGTTGCTGCTCAAGATCCTTTATGGGCTGGCGAACACTATTCTGTAATGGTTTCCACTACTACAAATGCTCCAGCTAGTTTCACTGAGGTATTCAACGAAACATTAACTGATTCTATTTTTCATGAAATTACTGTTCCTCTTACTGCTTATAATGGACAAAATATTTATATCGCTTTCAGACATTGGAACGTAACTGATATGTTTTATTTAAAATTAGATGATGTTTCTATTGATCTTACTACTGGCATTTCTAATAATGATCTTGACAAAAACATTAGCGTTTATCCTAATCCTGCAAGAAATATCATTAATATTAATTCAACTGAAAAGATTTCTAACGTTAAAGTTATGAATGTTGTTGGTTCTACAATCTATAACGAAGCTGTTAACTCAAATAACTTTAAGTTAAACTCTTCTAATTATAATGCTGGAATTTATTTCATTCAATTAGATACTAAAAACGGAACTATTACTAAGAAAATTCAAATTCTTGAGTAATCTTTATTTTATTTTAAAAAAAGAGGTTGTTTAAAAAAACAACCTCTTTTTTTTTGTGTTAAAACAATTTGTGGAAAAAACTTTTTTTTACATCTCATTAACAAAATTATTAATCTAAAAACATTCCCATGAAAAAATCAATCCTAAACTTAGTGTTCTTTTTCGTTTTAATGGCAATTTTTTCAGCCAATCTCACTTCTTGCAGTTCAAAAGAAGAAAAATTTAAAGAAATTACTTCCTCAGAAAACTTGTCAATGAGTGACCTCAAAACCGCATCTAAATCTGAAGAGCCTTCATCTGCAGGAAGTATCGATAAAGCTAAATCAACAGAACAATCTAATTCAGAAGAAAAAATAGAAAACAAGGATTATTCTGGTAGTAATAAAATTTCATCAGCTGTTGAAAAAGCACCACAAAAAATTATAAAAACTGCTGATATTTCTTTCGAAGTAAAAAACTATAAAGATACTCGCACAGCAGTGATGAACCTTACAAAAAATCTTGGTGGTTATATCGGAAACGAAAATCAAATGAACAATAATTACCAAATTGAAAACTCAATGACAATCAGAGTAAAATCTGAGAATTTTGACAAATTAGTGGATGGAATTCTTTCCCAGGCGGTGAAAATTGATAATAAAACAATTAATGCTGAGGATGTTACTTCCGAATTTGTTGATGCTGAAGCCCGCTTAAAATCCAAAAAAGAAGCAGAAGAGCAATTTGCACAAATCCTTAAAAAAGCAAATTCCATTAATGATATTTTAGCCGTTCAGGAACAACTTAGGGCAATTCGTGAAGAAATTGAATCATATCAAGGAAAATTGAAATATCTAAATGATAAGGTTAATTATTGTACCATAAATATTAAATTCTACGAAAAGGCTGATTATATTCCAACACCCGAAACCGGATTCTTTTACCGTGTCAGTAAAGCCTTTGTAACAGGATGGCAAGGTGTTGTTGCATTTTTTATTGGCTTAATTTATTTATGGCCTTTAATTTTAATAAGTTTCTTGACCTTGTATTTTATTATGAAACTTGCTAAAAGAAGAAAAGCAAAAAAATTAGAGAAAAAACAATAAAAACAAAAAGACCTCAAATTGAAAAATCGTCAATTTGAGGTCTTAATTAATTCTTCTTATTTTCTAAATTTCCGCTATTACCTGAAGCAAAAGTTTTGTCACATTTGCCACATTTTTATTAAAAACAGCCAAAATATCATCCCAAGTAACTGGATTTTCGTCAGTTTTCCAACAATCATAATCCGTGCTTAATGCAATTGCAGCGTATGGAATTTTCAATTCGTTTGCCAAAATTGCTTCAGGTGCGGTTGACATGTTAATTACGTCAGCTCCCCAACTCCGAAACATATGTGATTCGGCTCGTGTTGAAAATCTTGGACCTTCAATTGTGATAACTGTTCCTTTTGGATGATGTTTTAATTCAAGCTCTTTTGCTATTTGAATGATTAAATTTCTGATGGTTTCATCAAAAGGATCTGCCATTGGTGTATGTGCCAAATTTTCGTTTTCAAATTTTTCGAAAAAAGTAACTGGACGGTGACGAGTAAAATCAATAAATTGATCAAGAATGACAAAATCACCACGACCAATTTCTTCACGTAAACTACCGCAGGCAGTGCTTGCAATAATATGTGTGCAGCCTAATTGTTTTAGCGCCATCAAATTTGCTCTATTATTAACCTGAGTTGGTGGGAATTCATGATTTCTTCCGTGCCTGGAAAGAATAAAAACTTCTTTACCAAAAATTTCTCCGCAAAAAATGGACGAGCTTGGATTTCCATATTCAGTTTTAACAATTTTTTCGGTGGCATTATTAAAGATATTCAGTTTTTCGAGACCTGAACCACCGATGATTCCAATTTTTTTCATACTATGATTTTTTAGCAAATTTAAAATAAAAACCACCACAATGATGCGATGGTTTTTAATTTTTTGATACCTGATTAATAAACAATAAAAAGCAAATTTATATAGTAGTTAGCATCTACTTTTTGCTTTCTATTAGCTTCTGATACTTCACATTCACATTTTGATAAAGCGAATAAAAGTAATTTAAGTCTGCAATTATTGGTTCAGTAGTATTATTTTTACTAAATACATACATGAACAATCCGCTACCTGTTAAACCGATTATCATACTTAGAAAACCAACACCTTTGCCAATTCCATGTGTCCCAAAAAAGGTTTCGCCAACAAAAGAAACAATTAGAATCAAAAGAACTGAAATTATCATTGAAGCAGTAAGATAGAGGCCAAATCTCTTTTTGCTTCCTTCACAATTTAAGACTTTTTCACTTAAATTGCTTGAAATTTTTATGGTATCCAGAATCTTGATAAACGCGGCCTCATTCAGTTCTTCTTTTGGTAAGAGGTGTAATGTTGAATTCTGTTCAGAAGTTATTGTTCCTGATAGTGCAAATTGAATTTGTTTTTCGCTAAAACCATCTTTTTCGAGATTGGTGAGTAGAATTTTTTGCGAAGAGTTGGTAAGTCCGGATGCAGGTGTTCCTGCGAAGGCGGAAGCATAATTTACATTCATGGCTTTGAATTTTAAATGAATAAATTTATTTTCCTTTTTAATTTTGTTGTGATTCAAATAACAACGCTATTCGTTTCACAATATTCATGCAAAAGGGACCAAATTTTAATTCATTTTTAAATGATAAATATCACTATTAATAGGGATTGGTGATAAACAAAAAACCACCACAATAATGTGATGGCTTTTGCAATTTTATGCTAAATTCATGGTTTAACCGCATTTAGAGTACCCGCAGCTTTTGCATTTTAGACAGCCTTCTTGATAAATAAGTCCGTCTTTATCGCCGCATTCTGGGTTTGGACAAGCACGTTCTACCGCCTTAGTTCCATCAGGAATGAATTTTTTAAGAGCTCTTTCAACACCATTTCTCCATGTGTTGATGGTATCACTATCTAATTTTAAGTTTGAAATTAAATCCACAACAAAAGGCAATGGCATTCCATGACGCAAAATACCAGAAATCAATCTTGCATAATTCCAATATTCTTTGTCGAACATTCTAGAAAGACCTTCTATAGTAATTTTATAGCCTTGTTTATCTTCGAATTGGAAATCGTATCTTGAATCTCCGTTTTCAGCTTTATTCTTGATAATAGAACCTTTTTGAATGTTCGGAGGAAGAAAAATATCCTCAGCTTTTCCAGTGAAAATTTCGTATGGTCTATCGTTCAATAATCCAACAACAGCAATCCATTTTTCATAATCATTTTGAAAACGAACAATTTCTGCTTCTAATTTCTTTGGTCTTGGTGGAGCCCAAGTTTCTTTAAACTCAGAGTTTTCTGGTTTTTTTGGAGAATCAGAAATTAAAACACCCGATCTTGAACCATCTCTATAAACAGTAACTCCTTTACAACCGCTTTCCCAAGCTGTTTGATAAATTGTACTTACCAATTCTTCTTTTACATCGTTTGGAATGTTTACCGTAACACTGATTGAGTGATCAACCCATTTTTGGATAGCTCCCTGCATTTGCACTTTTGCAACCCAATCAACATCATTTGCTGTTGCTTTGTAGTATGGAGATTTTTCAATGATTTTATTCAAATCAGCATCGTTCATTTTTTTCACAACCTGAACATCATAATTATTCACCTTTAACCATTTAAGGAATTTATTATGAAACACATTGTATTCTTCCCAAGTATCACCCATTTCATCTGTAAAATCAACATGAGAATTTTTATCATTTGGATTTACTTTTTTCCTTCTTTTGTATGAAATCATGAAAACAGGCTCAATACCAGAAGTAGTTTGTGTCATTAAGGAAACGCTACCAGTTGGTGCAATTGTCAATAAAGCAACATTTCTACGACCAAATTTGCTCATTTCTTCGTACAATTCTGGGTCAGCTTTTCTCAATCGTTGAACAAATGGATTGTTTTTTTCTCTGGCTGTGCTATAAAGAGGAAAAGCGCCTCTATCTTTTGCCAATAAAACTGATGAACGATAAGCTTCAACAGCTAATAATTTATGAACTTCAACAGAAAAATTTGTAGCGTCTGGAGTGCCATATCTACAACCTAATGCTGCCAACATATCACCTTCTGCAGTTATACCAATACCGGTTCTACGTCCATCAATACATTTTTTCTTGATGTTTTTCCAAAGTAAAATTTCGGTTCTTTTAATTTCTTCCTCTTCAGGGTCGGTTTTAATTTTTTCTAGGATTTTATCAATTTTCTCAAGTTCAAGATCAATAATATCATCCATGATTCTTTGAGCATAGTGAACGTGTTTTACAAATAGTTCAAAATCAAAACTAGCTTGTTCAGTAAATGGATTGTCAACGTAATTATAAAGATTGATTGCCAATAAACGACAACTATCGTAAGGACAAAGCGGAATTTCACCACAAGGGTTGGTAGAAACGGTTTTAAATCCTAAATCGGCATAACAATCAGGAACAGATTCTTTAATAATCGTATCCCAGAACAAAATACCTGGCTCTGCAGATTTCCATGCGTTGTGAACAATTTTATTCCAAAGATTATTGGCATTAATTTTTTTGATATTGGTAGGATTTGTCGAATCAATAGGATATTGCTGTGTGAAATCTTCTTTATTAATTACTGATTTCATAAAGTCATCGGTAATTTTTACAGAAACATTTGCGCCGGTAACTTTTCCTTCTTCTAGTTTTGCATCAATAAAGTTTTCCGAATCTGGATGTTTGATAGAAATACTTAACATCAATGCTCCACGTCTTCCATCCTGAGCAACTTCTCTAGTAGAATTTGAATATCTTTCCATAAATGGAACAATACCGGTAGAGGTTAAAGCGCTGTTTTTTACAGGACTTCCTGAAGGTCGGATATGAGATAAATCATGACCAACTCCACCTCTGCGTTTCATTAATTGAACTTGTTCTTGATCAATTTTCATGATACCACCATAAGAATCAGAATCGCCATTGTTACCAATCACAAAACAGTTTGATAATGAGCCAATTTGAACATCATTTCCAATTCCAGCCATTGGACTTCCTTGAGGCACAATGTATTTGAAATTTTTAAGTAGGTCGAAAATTTCTTGTTCTGAAAGTGGATTTGGATAGTGTTTTTCAACGCGAGCTATTTCGCTCGCAATTCGTCTGTGCATATCATCCGGAGTACATTCATAAAGTAAGCCCTCTGAATCTTTTAATGCGTATTTATTAATCCAAACACTAGCTGCTAAACTGTCATTTTTGAAGTATTCGGTGGTTTTTGCCATCGCTTCTTCGAAACTATATATTTTTCTATTCTTCATTTCTATTTTGGGTGCGCTTTCGTAATTTTCGCCTTCAGAATCCCCACCATTAAAATTTGGTCGAGTTCTTTTTTCTAATACGTCGTCGTAAAAATTAATCTTGGTTTTTTTATCTAAATCGCTAGAGATATTGGGTGTTAATTTGTCATCCATTGATTGAATTGTATTTTAAATTGATTATAGATAATATTTTAAGGCCTTGGTTTTGTGCTAACTATAAAATAATGGTGTCTTAAATTTGAGGATACCAAGATAAAAAAGCTTAACACCACTACCAAAACCTTTTTATTAACAATTAATGGTTTTTATTAACTTTAACACTAAACCATTGAAAGCAAAAGAAATAAAAAAACAGAGAAACAAGAAGGGAAGCCTATGGCTTTACAAGATATTGAATTTAAGCTGCTTAAATCTTTAAATGATTCTTGAGTAGTTTATAACCACTATTGCTCACTTTTAAATGAATGTCATTCTTTAAAATAGCAACATAATTTTCTTTGTCGTAATATTCTAAACGATGAATATGCTCTAAATTTAAAAGATATGACCTGTGAATTCGAGTAAATTTTGTTGAATCTAAATGCGACTCAAAGTATTTCATGGTTTTTTCTTTTAGAAAACTTTGATCTTTGGTGTGAATTTTTACATAATCGCCATCAGCTTCAATGAAAACAATTTCTTCGGTGGCAATTAAATGAATTTTTGATCCCGTCCTTATTGCAATTCTATTGATTATTTCTGTTTTTTCATCAATGGTTTGAATCATCGATTTTACAATCGTTTCATCTGTTTTATTATTGTCAAACCGATCAATCGCCTTATTTACAGCACCTTGAAATCTTTGGAGGGAAAATGGTTTCAATAAATAATCTACTGCATTTGCTTCAAAAGCTTTAATTGCATATTGATCAAAGGCCGTGGTGAAAATAATAATTGGTTTATGCTCTGTGAGTTCCAATAATTCAAAACCAGTTAATTTTGGCATTTGAATATCTAAAAAAACCAAATCTGGTTTGAGTTCATTAATCGCTTTTAAACCGCTAAATCCATCCGAATATTCGCCAATTATTTCAATTATTTCAAAACCTTCAAGATAATTTTTTACCAAAGTTCTTGCTGGTAATTCATCTTCAATAATAATAGCCTGTATTTTCATAAAAACAATTTAATCTTGGTTTTGAGGAAATAAAATTTCTGCAATAAAAACATTGTCTTCTTTTTTTGTTTTCAGAAGCTGACCACTTCCATAAATTAAATTCAATCTGTCGATAATATTTTTGAGACCGATTCCTGCACCTTTCCTATTTCGAGCAGTGGTATCAATATTATTGGTGATTTTTATAGATAAAGAATTTCCCTCCATTTTTACAATTGTGAGGATTTTTATTGGTTCGGTGCTTTCGTAAACTCCGTGTTTTACAGCATTTTCATACAGTGGCTGAAGAATCATTGCTGGTAATTTTTTGTCCAAACATTCATCATCAATTTGATTTTCGTAAATTAATTTGCTTTCGAATCGAACCTGTTCTATATCCAAATAATGGTTAATGTTTTCCAGTTCCATTTTCAAAGTTGAAAAAACGCTATTGCTGGGTGTTATTGAATATCTTAAAAAATCTGAAAGTTTGATGATCATTGTTTGTGCTTTCTCCGGACTGGTAATGGTTAAAGAGCTAATTGAATTTAAAGAATTAAAAAGGAAATGCGGATTAATTTGAGATTTTAAAAGGTCTAATTCTGCGGTTCGAACCATTTCATTAAGACGCGACTCATGTGAAGCTCGCTCTTGTAAATCATTATAATAAATAATGATATAATAAATCAATGCAAGAATAGAATAATAGAATATTCCACTTATTGTTCTCCAGGCAATAGATTTATTCAAAAAATAGCAATAAATCAAATTATGACTAAAAAAGAGGTTCAATAATGCCATTCCAAGGCTAATTATTATCAGCAGCAAAATGGTTATTGCTGTAACATGATTAATCGCCATATTAAATGGCGTTAACTTTGAAGGTTTGAGATATTTTACAACGTACCAAATAGAAATGCCTAGAATCCAATACAATAAATTGAATAAAAAACTGTCAACAATTGCTGGTAAAGCTTCAACTACATAAAAATAATGAAGAACAGCAAAATGAATTCCACATATTAGAATCCAAATTGCTGTATAAAAAAGTAATATTTTAGTGTTTTTTAAAAATGGATGCTCCATTCAAAAAGAGTTGTTAATTGCCTATTTTTTTTACTGTGCCAAAACCGCTTTCCTCTATATTCTTCACAATGGCATTGCCTTTATAAATAACACTGCCCATTCCATCATTTGAAATATTAATCTCTTTTGCAGCGAAAACATTTACTGAGCCAACTCCACTATTATCAATCTCAGCAAAATCAGTTTGTAAATTGAATGAATTTACGCTTCCAACACCAGAGTTTTCTAATTTAAGTTTAGTTGCCGTTCCTGTTAAATCCACAGTGCCAGTACCACTATTTTCAACAATTAAATTAGCGGCTTTTATTGCATTAATTTTTACGTTTCCTACTCCAGAATTTTCAATTTCTAGATTTGTTTCACTATTAAAATTATCAATATTAACGTTTCCAACACCTGTATTTTCGATGCTTTCCAATACCTTTAAAGTAATATAAACATCAGCTTTTGAGGGAATAAAATTGAACTCACCATTTGAACAAATAGAAATGGTGTTTTTTTCAATTGAGTAAGAAAGGTAAGAAAGCATGTTTTCATCAATTTTAACTTTCGCTTCTTCTTTATCTCCTTGATTTATATGAATATTAAAAATACCAGTATTTTCAATATTTCTTATATCAGAAAGCGAAATTGATTTTTCAACTATTTTACCATTTCCTTTAACTGAACCACTTCTATTTAGAATAAAATCTTCGCAATTTGCGTATATAAAAATTAAGGACAAGACTATTATTTGAGTTTTCATTTGCTTTATTTGTTTAATTAGTTCCATAAATTTAAAAAGGTATTCCGATGCTATCGAAATTTAAGATTTAATATCTCCACCGCCAAATACAGATTCGCCTTTAATATAAAGCTCTCTGCTGCTGCCTGTTGCAGGGGGATTCCTTCTTTTATCTGTGAAACCTCCCATTACAGAACTTGTTTCAACATGAATTACCCAATCTTGAGGAACAATTAAAGCAACACCTCCAAAAACATTTTTTATTTCCAAAACATTTTTACCTTCGGCAAGGGTTGTTTGGGTGAGATCTAATTCGGTGCCACCAAAAATATTTTGGATTTTCCCACCTTTAAATTCGCAAGGAGCCACTTTGTTTTTACTTCCACCAAAAATGTTTTTCTCAACAATATAACCCATGTCTAAATTATAATTCGTTGAGTTCTTCCAATCTTCAGTTTTCTGTTTTGGCTTACCAAAGCCTTTTTTTATTACAATTACAATTCCAATCACAATTAAGATAACAGGCCAGAACATTTTTGTAAATTCTGGGGTGAGATCAATTAAATGAGGCGCAATAAAAAAAGAACCAATGGAAATTAATATGGTTCCAACAATCCAATTATCTCGGTCGAAAATATTAATTAAACCAATACCTATTAACAACATTTGCCATGAGAAAACAAGATGTTTGAAAGAATGATCTATTAAACCTGCATTGAAAGCCAATAATAAAGCTCCTGCAGCAATAACAAGTAAACCAAATGTAATTTTTTTCATACGTTTTTTGCGTGTAGTGCAAATATAAGCGTTTGTTTCCATAATTTTTTTCTTTTTTTAAAGATTATTAAATTAACTATGGGGCAAATTTATATGGTCTATTTTGACTAAGAAAATGGAAATCTTTGTGAAAAGCGAGTTTCCCGATAAAAGCTAGAAATTAGGGGTTAAACATATTTCTTCTCAATTATCATTTATTCATTGAAATGAAATTTATTAATATTTATTGCTATTTTTACAAACCTTTTTTAGCGAAAAAACATGAACAAGAAAAATAGAATTATTATTATCGCCGTTATTCTAGTAATAACAGGATTTTCAATTTGGTTTTTCGGAAAAATTATTGCTTATATTTTAATTTCAGCAGTACTTTCAATAATCGGAAATCCACTGGTTAAATTACTAAACAGGATAAAGTATGGAAGATTTCAGTTTCCAAATACTTTAAGTGCGGTTATTACTTTAGCTGCTCTTTTTGCCTCCATCTTTTTAATTTTCAGCATTTTCGTTCCAATTATTATTAATCAGGCAAAATTGATTTCAACCATTAATATTCAAACTTTTACTAGCAGTATCAGCCAACCAATGGAATACGTTCAGGGCCTTTTGTACAAATATGGTATTGCCACCGAAAATCAGCCCATGGACAAATTTGTTTATACAAAGCTTGTTGGTTTTATCAATGTCAATAAATTTTCGGATGTTTTTAATTCCTTTTTCAGTTTCGCTGGAAGTCTTTTTGCTGCCGTATTCTCGATTGGGTTTATCACGTTTTTCTTCCTAAAGGATGAACAAATGTTTTTAAAAGGGTTAATGATGTTAACTCCAGAGGAATATCAATCTGAAGTAAAACATATTCTTTTTGAAACCAAAAGAATGTTAACCCGTTATTTTGTTGGACTTTGCATCGATTTAACAATTGTAATCACTTTAATGACTTTAGGAATGATGGTGATTGGTGTTAAAAATGCTTTATTAATTGGCTTTTTTGCAGGAATTTTAAATGTAATTCCTTATGTTGGACCAATTATAGGAGGTTCTATGGGTATTTTGCTTGGCCTAACTTCAAATGTTGGAGCCGATTTTTACACTGATATGCTGCCAATGGTTTATAAAATGGCTGGAATATTTTTGGTTGTAAATATCATTGATGCAATTTTATTCCAACCATATATCTTTTCAAATAGCGTAAAGGCGCATCCTTTAGAAATATTTATTGTTATTTTAATGGCAGCAACAATTGCCGGAATTCCAGGAATGATACTCGCAATACCTTCTTATACAGTGTTGAGAATTATTGCCAAAGAGTTTTTTATTCGGTTTTCGTTCGTGAAAAACCTTACCCGAAATTTATAATACCGTGTCCGACTTTAAAGTGTTTTTGCAATTATTTTCAAAATTAAGTTTTGGAAGAATTGTTAATTTAATACGGATTTACTTTAGTTTCTGGATTTCGGCGATATTAAAAAAGCCCTTCATTTCAGGTATTCCAATTAGTTTTGCAATTGAACCAACCAATTCGTGTAATCTTTGTTGTAAAGAATGTCCAACTGGCACAGGAGAATTAAATCGCAAAAAAGGCTTGTTGGATGAAATCTCTTTTCAAAAAATATTATCGAAGATTCCAATGGAAACGATGTTGCTTAATTTCAATTTTCAAGGAGAGCCTTTTTTAAATGAACAAACAACAAAATTCATTGAAGAGGCCGTAAAGAGAAATTTCTACATTTCAATTTCAACAAATGCTCATTTTAGGGAAGAAGAAACTGCCAAAAAAATTGTAAAATCAGGACTTGATAGAATTATTGTTTCGCTGGATGGCACCAATGATGAAACCTATAAATTGTATCGATCAGGTGGTGATTTTGAAACCGTTATCAAGAATATTCGGTTATTGGTCAATGCAAAAAAAGAGCAAAAGTCGAAAACTCCACAAATAATTCTTCAATTTATTGTTTTAAAATCAAATGAACACCAAATTGAAGAGGTGAAGAAATTGGGAAAGACTCTTGGTGTTGATAAGGTGGAATTAAAATCTGCACAAATCATTCATTTTGAAAACATTGAAGATTCAATTCCGTCTAATTCAAAATATTCCAGGTATTCAAAAAACAGGGTTGGCAAATTTGAACTGAAAAAAAAATTAAAGAATCGTTGTTTCAAAATGTGGAGCTCTGCTGTAATTTGTTGGGATGGAACTCTTGTTCCTTGCTGTTTTGATAAAGATGCTGATTTTCCTATTGGATATATTATTGAATCAGATTTTAATTCTTTATGGAAAAATGAGAATTACAATAAGTTGCGGAAACAAATCCTTGAGAATAGAAAATCAATTGATATTTGCTGTAACTGCAACCAGTAGTTTATTTGATTCCTTGAATTGACTCATTTACATTGAAGATAAAATCACCAGCTCTTTCACAATTGGAAATTAAGGAAGTGTAAAAAACGCCACTATGAAAATTATACTGGCCAGTATCTGTCTCTTTTAAATGGTCTTCTATCAATGTGTTGCGCAGCTTATTTATTTCAAGTTCATACAGTTTGGCATCATTTAATGATACTTTATCATAATCGCCTTCTAGATTTGAAATCATTAAATCCATGCTTTTACCAACCAAATCAAACATCAACTTTAAATTGTCTCTTAAATCCTGAGTAAACCAAATTTTTTGTTTGTTTTTGCTATCAATATTCTTTGCCATTTGATAACAGCTATCAGAAATATTTTCAATTTCAGAAGTAATTCGCAACATGGTTTTTACGGTTTCTAAACCTTTTAAACTTAATTCAGAATGCGAAATATTCGTTAAATAATTGGTAAGTTCCAGTTCTTTATTGTCGCTTTCATCTTCAAGAATTCGAATTTTATTCAATAATTCTGCAAAAATTGTTTCGTTTTTTTCAACCAATAATTGCGGTACTATTTGAAACATTTTTCTGGATTTTATTGCAAATTGTAAAATATCGTTTTTTGCATCAATTATTGAAAGTTCAGAAAGTGCTAGATTCATCTTTTTCGATTTCTTCGAATTTTTTCCTTCTGGAAAAATAAACTCTGTTAACTTTACAAGGCTGGGAATAAAAGGAATAAATAAAAGTGTGTTAATAGTATTAAAAGCAGTATGTAATATTGAAAGTGCTATTGGAATTGAAGCTGCTGTGGTAAATGGGGATGGTTCTGAAAAACTAACCATAATCTTGTCAATTCCTAACAAAAACCATTTAAAAAATATTAAAGCCCAAATTACTCCAATTACATTAAAAAGAGTATGAGCCATTGCGACACGTTTTCCGTTGGTATTAGCAACTATCGCTGCAATATTTGCTGTTATGGTTGTTCCAATATTTTCTCCTAAAACCAAAGCAGCAGCGGTTTCGAATGTAATCCAACCACCACTTGCCATCACAAGAGTTAATGTTATTGTTGCACTTGAAGATTGAACAATGGCTGTTACCAATATACCAACGCCAACAAACAGCAATATTGAAAACATACTGCCATCAGCATAATTTGAAAGGAACTTAATCAACGCCTGACTTTGATAAAGTTCAGACAAGGTATATTTCATGAAATCAATTCCGAGGAATAGTATAGCAATTCCAATAGCAAACTCGCCCCATAGTTTTCGTTTTTGATTTTTTGAAAACATTAA
Organism: Bacteroidota bacterium; assembly: GCA_013377115.1. Lineage (GTDB taxonomy): Bacteria > Bacteroidota > Bacteroidia > Bacteroidales > CG2-30-32-10 > Cfx2-01. Next base: position 16,435 of record JACAAW010000033.1, read on the forward strand.
TGGTAAACAGATTCCAATTATTGGCAATGCTAATACGCCCAATTCTACTTTAAGACCAATTAATGAAATAATCCAAACTTTTAAAGTAGTGCCGATATTTGCCCCAAAAACAATTCCAATTGATTTTTTAACTGATAATAAGCCTGCACTAACAAAGCCAACCACCATCGTAATTACAACCGAAGAATACTGAATTGCTCCAGTTAAAAAAAGCCCAGAAAAAATACTGTTTGTTTTATTTGAAGTGAATACCGAAAGGGATTTTCGGAGATTTTCGCCAGCAAGTCGTTGCAAGGTTTTGCTCATTAACTTCATGCCATAAAGAAACAATCCTATGGCGCCAAGCAATGATAAAATCTCAAATAAATATTTCATTTTCTAATCAAATTTTGGGGCATTTTTATCGTTGGCATTCTTTTTCTCCATTTCTAAATTTTTCCATGATTTAACTTTCTTCCCATCTTTATAAACTACCTGATAAAGTTTGTTGCCTTTTTCGTCCCAATAAGTCCAAGTTCCTTCTTTCTTCCCATTATCATAAGCGCCTTCGCCAGATTTCTGACCATTCATAAAATAGTTCACCCATTTTCCTTCTGGCCGATCTTCTTTAAATTGTTGATCTTGAAATTTAACACCATATTTGTCATAAAAAGTCCAATATCCAATTTTTTTATCACTGTTATAAGTCCCTGATTCACTGATAATACCAACCTCGCTCCACTCGGTCCAACCACCACTTTTCAAATTATCTTTAAAGCCACCAACATAACGCTTTTTTCCATTTTCGTACCAATAATTTGAAGTTCCGTTTTTCATATTATTTTGGTGCATGGTTTCATATTTTTTTGTTCCATTTGAATACCAACCTTCCCATTTTCCTTCCATTGCGCCATCTTTAAAAGTCCCGACATCTTTGGTTTGACCATTTTTATACCAGGAAGTCCAAAGTCCATTTTCTTTTCCGTTTACAAAAGGACCCTCGTGATCTTTTTCTCCAGTTTCGTACCATGTAATCCAATTTCCTGATTTCTTGCCATTTAAAAAATCGCCTTCTTTCCATTTTGGGCCAGATTCGTACCAATAAGTCCATTTGTCTTCTTGCAAACCAACTTTAAAAAGACCTTTACTACCAATACTTCCATTTTTATTGTAAAAAATCCAAATACTGTCTTGAAGTCCGTCCAAAGATTTTCCTTCCATATCTTTTTTGCCATCGGCACGCCACCAAAAAGCATAACCTTCTATTTTGTCGTTTTTATAGCTTCCTTCAAATTCTTTAGAACCATCAACAAACCAAGATTGTGATTTTCCCTCTCTCAAATCTTCTTTGTAAAAAGTAATTTCTTTGGTTTTCCCATTGTCAAACCACTCTGTCCATTTTCCTTCTTTTTTTCGATTGAGTGTATTGCCTTCTTTTTGTTTTTTCCCATTTACAAACCAATAAACATTGGTGCCAGTAACAGGATTAAATTCGCTCATTTTTTCGCCAGTTTCGAACCAAGTTGTCCACTTTCCAACTTTCTCTCCCTTAGCATATTCACCTTCTCCGTTTTTCTTGGTATTTTCATAGAAAAACTGCCATTTTCCATCTCTTAAACTATCCAAAAATTGACCTTCACTATTTACGATTCCACTTTTATAATAGTTTTGAGAAAACCCATTTTTTATGCCATTTTTGAAATTCGAAATCTCTTTAACCTTACCAGTTTCGTACCATTCAGTCCATTTGCCATCTTTTTTACGATCGGTTAAATTTCCTTCTTTTTGTTTTTTTCCGTTTGAATAAAAGTAAACATTTGATCCTGTTTCTGGATTCAATTCGCCCATAACAGTACCATCTTCATACCACATCAACCATTCACCTACTTTTTGATCTTTTGAATATTCACCCTCCGCATTTTTTTGTCCGTTTTCATAATAATACGTCCACTTTCCTTCTTTTAATTTATTTTCATAAGACCCTTCGCTTTTTTTGGCTTTGTTTTTATAGTATTCCGTTTTCATTTGTGAAAAACCAGAAATGGACACAATTAAGGCAATAATTAAAAAAAGATGGCGCTTCATATTATTTATTTCTTTCGGTTGTATATAAAATTAGATCTCTTAATGATTTGGCAGAAGGATGATTTCCAAAACTTTCTAATCCATCAATTGCTTTTTGCTGATATTCTCTCATTTTTTCAGTTGCATAAGCAATTCCACCACTTTGATTAACTTGGTTTATTACTAACGCAACTTTTTCTAAATCATTATGATGATTTTTAATAATATTAATAATTTTCCTTTTTTCGGAAGAGCTAATATTATTCAATAAATAAATTAATGGTAAAGTGAGTTTTTGTTCCTTGATATCAACTCCTGTGGGTTTTCCGGTAGCCCTAGTTCCTTCAAAGTCGAGCAAATCATCTTTAATTTGAAATGCAATTCCAATATTTTCGCCTATATCGTACATTTTTTTAACCATTTCAGCATCAGCACCAGCAGAAGCGGCACCACAAGCACAACAAGAAGCAATTAATGTTGCTGTTTTCTTTTTTATTATTTCGTAATAAATAGGTTCTTTGATATCTAAACTTCGGGCTTTTTCAATTTGCAAAAGCTCGCCTTCGCTCATTTCTCGAACAGAATCAGAAACAATTTTCAGTAAATTATAATCCTGATTATCAACGGCCAAAAGCAAACCACGAGATAATAGAAAATCTCCAACCAATACGGCAATTTTGTTTTTCCAAAGTGCATTGATTGAAAAAAAGCCACGTCTTTCGTTGGAATCATCAACAACATCATCATGAACCAAAGTTGCTGTGTGCAATAGCTCAATTAAAGATGCAGCTCTATGAGTTGATTCGTTTATTCCACCACAAATATCTGCTGAAAAAAAGACGAACATTGGTCTTATTTGCTTGCCTTTACGTTTTACAATATATTTTGTAATGATGTCTAATAGAGATACCGAGCTCTTCATGGAGTCTTTGAATTTTATTTCAAATTCGTCCATTTGCCTTTTAATGGGGGCCTTTATTTCGTTAAGAGAAATCATTCGGAAGTAATTAATCATCAAAAGTAAACAAAATTTGAAAAGTATGCTATATGACTTTTGAAAACAAAATGAATTTTTTAAAAATTAAACTGCTTTTATGAAGATATTTTATGAAATTTGCAGTATTATTAATTGATTTAATTGAAATGGCAGGATTTTTATTTCATGAAACTATTTTTGGACCAGTAAAAAGCAGGCGTTTTGGCATTTCATTAGGCATCAATTTACTTCCAAACGATTTTAAAATTTGCTCCTTCGATTGTGTTTATTGTGAGTGCGGTTGGACAAAAGATGTTGTTCCAAAAGAATATCATTATGTAGATTCAAAAATAGTTAGAGAACAATTAGAAGCGGTTTTAATTGATTTTTCAGAAAACAAAAAACCAATTGACAATATCACATTTGCAGGAAATGGCGAACCAACTTTACATCCGGAATTTGAACAAATAGTTTCTGACACCATTGAACTGAGAAATAAATATTTCCCTAATACAAAAGTTACTGTTTTATCAAATTCTACAACCCTTAACGATGATCGCATCTTAAATTCATTATTGAAAATTGATAATAAAATAATGAAAATTGATGCTGGATCAAATGAAATGGTTTCTTTAATAAATAGGTCTTTGAACAATATTACTCTTGAAGAAATCGTTCTAAATTTGCAAAAATTTCATGGAAATTTAACAATTCAGACATTGTTTTTAAGAGGAAATGTTGATGGAAAAATAATTGACAATACAACTGATTTTGAAGTAAATTTGTGGTTAGATCATTTAAAAAAAATAAAACCAAATTCTGTAATGATTTATCCGATTGATAGGGCTACTCCTGCATTAAATCTTGAAAAGATCTCATTCGAAGAATTGAATGTAATTGCAGAAAAAGTGAGAAATCTTGGTATTAAAGCTGAAGTTTTTTAGAAATATAAAATAGTGATATGATAAATTATCCTCCTAAAATAATTCTTGCTCTTGGTGAAGCCATTGATGGAAATGATAAAATTTTCTATTGGCTAATGAAAAATGGCTACCCTGAATTGGCAGCATTAGCAAATTCAATACAAGCCAACGAAGAAGCTTTTGATTGGCTAATGAAAAATGGCTTTCAAAGTTTTGCGGCATTGAGCAATGCCATTGATGATGATAAAAAATCGTATTATTGGCTTAAAAAACACAACTATGAATTGTTAATGATAATTTGTGATGCGAGTAAGGGAGATGATTTTTCATTAAAATGGCTTGAAGAACGAAATCTTAAAGAATTTATACATTTATGCCTAAAGATTAGAGTAAAAAAACTTCAACAGCAAAAAGATTATAGCGATTATCACAAAATTCATTTCTAAGAATTTCTTTTTTCCGTAAAACCACCTGCACGTCTTTAAAAAATAGTTTCTGGAAATAAATTATATTATTTTTACACCTTGAAAATGGGTTTATCTCCATAATAATTGTGAAAATGAGAAGAATAATATGTTTTGTTTTTTTGCTTTTTCTTATGAACACAGCAAAAACTCAAGTGCTTATCAATGAGGTGTGTAATACAGGTGACACCGCTTTTTTGGACGAAGATAGCAAGATAGAAGATTGGATCGAATTTTATAATAACACCCCTTCAGCTGTAAATTTACAAGGTTATTCCATTTCAAGATCAGAATTTGGAAAACCAACCAAAAACTGGTTTTTTCCAAATATTACGATAAAACCTCATGGTTATCGTTCCGTTTTTTGTTCTGATAAAAATCGTACTGCATTTTTCGATCATTGGGAAGTGCCAATTTATGCAAATATTCAATGGAAATACTTTTTGGGATATTCTGAACCTCCAAGTGATTGGAGAGAAGTAACTTTTAATGACGCTTCTTGGACCTCGGGTCAGGGCGGAATAGGTTATGGTGATGGCGACGACAGCACGGTTATTACTCCAACTATTTCTCTATATATGCGTAAATCTTTTTACATTGCAGACACGAGTAAAATTTCAACTGCTGCATTGTTATTAGATTTTGACGATGGGATTGTTGCCTATTTAAATGGTGTTGAAATCGCTCGAGCCAATGTTGGTGTTAATGGAGATCATCCAACTTACAATACTTACGCTTATGATGAACACGAAGCAACCATGTATCAAAATGGAAATTTTTCGGGAGCTTGGTTTGTTGATCCTCAAATTCTAAGAACAGCCATAAAACCAGGTGTAAATGTTTTTTCTATTCAAACGCATAATTACATAAGTGGAATGAATGATTTAACCTGTATTCCAAATTTATTAATTGGAGTAAATGATACAGCAGTTACTTATTTTCCTTTTCCTGCAAATGTTCATCTTCACACGAATTTCAATCTTTCGTTTACAGGACAAACTCTTGAACTTAAAGATCCATCCGGGAATATTATTGATCATCAAGTTATTTCTGAAACGCATAAAAATAATTCAAGAGGAAGGTTCCCAGATGGTTCCCAAAATTGGTGTCTTTTCAAAACTCCTAGTCCTGACACATCCAATATTTTTTCAACCTGCAGTTCTGGTTATTCTTCTGTTCCGACTTTTAATTTACCAGCTGGTTTTTACAATGGAACCCAACAAGTTTCCTTAACAGGAAATGGATCAGAAATAATTCGATATACAATTGATGGAAGCGAGCCCACAGCAACTTCGACATTATACGTTTCTCCGATAATTGTTGATTCAACAAAAGTTATCCGAGCAAGAAGTTTTTCAACAGATCCTTTTATTTTACCAGGAAAGACCATTACCAATACTTATTTTATCAATGAAAACATAACGATTCCTGTTATTTCATTGAGCAGCGATCCACGAAATTTATTTGATTGGAATTATGGAATTTATGAATTAGGCCCGAATGCCGACCCATTAAATGTTCCATATTTTGGAGCCAATTTTTGGAATGGTTGGGAAAGGCCATCGCATATTGAATATTTTGATCAAAATGGAAATTTTGGATTCGAATCGAATACCGAAGCAAAAATTCAGGGAAATTTCTCAAAAGCATGGCCACAAAAAGGATTTACTGTGAGTGCTAAAGATAATTACGAAGCAGAGGATATCAATTATCAGTTATTTCCAAGCAAACCAATCTCGAAATTTAAAAACTTTAATATTCGCAATGCCGGATCGGATTGGAATACCTGCCATATGCGCGATCGTTTAGTTCAGAAAACGGCTCAAGAACTTACAAAAATTGATATTATGGATGCGCGACCCTGTGTCTTATTCATCAACGGAAAATATTGGGGCGTTTATGAAATTCGTGAAAAACAAGATGAGCATTATATTGAAAACAATTATAATATTGATCCTGAAAAAATTGATTTTCTCGAATTTGATGGATCTATCATAAAAGGAAGTAATAAACCCTTTTTAGAAATGGCTAGTTTTATTGGCAATAATAATATGAATCTGCAAGCCAATTACGATTCAGTTCAGAATATAATTGATATTAAGAACTTTTGTGATTATTTTATCACTGAAACCTATGTTATCAATACCGATTGGCTCGGTCCATATACCAATAACATCAAATTTTGGAGAACAAATAATCCTCCTGGAAAATGGCGCTATATGCTTTGGGATACAGATCTTTCTTTAGGTTTTATGCAACCTATGGGAGAAGGAGGCGACACAACCAATATGCTGCATAGAGCTATGTTTCCTGAAACAAGCAATCCACATTCAACCATGTTGAACTCTCTTTTGGACAACACTAATTTTAGGAATTATTTTGTGAATCGCTATTGTGATTTATTAAATACCATTTATAAACCTTACCATTTCAGTCAAAAAACGAATACTTTGCGAGATGAGGTTTTGCCAGAAATGGCAAGGCATTTTGATTTATGGGGCGGAACATCTCCATTTCCACAATTGGTTGGCCGGTCTTCTGATATTCCATCATGGGAAAAAAATCTGGACACAATGAAAATGTTTATGTATTCACGTCCAAATATTGCCAGAAATCAAATTTTAGATGAATTTTCTTTAGTAAAACCTGTAAATGTTGGACTTAATGTGGTTCCTGAAAACGCAGGAGACATTCAGATAAATACTATTTTTCCAGACTCTATGCCATGGGAGGGCGTTTATTTTGATGGCGTTCCAATATCAATTACTGCAAAAGCAAAATTGGGTTTTAAATTTTTATATTGGAAATCGCCGAACATAATTTCTGGCAGCAACCTAAATTCAACAATAGCCCTAAATGTGAATCAAAACGAACCTTTTACTGCATATTTCGAAGAATTAGAAGTAGATTTTAATGTTTATCCAAATCCATTTAATTCAGAATTATTTTTGAATTTCGAATTAAAGAATGACATGCAAGTAACCATTAATCTATACAATGCTTTAGGCCAAAAAACGCGAGAAATTATTTCGAGTGATTCATTTCAAAAAGCGGGTCCGCACGAAATTAAAATAGATTTAAAAGAACTATCTTTAGCGAATGGAATCTATTTTATTAAATTTACTGCCGGCGACTTTTCTAAAATGTTGAAAATTGTAAAGACTAACTAAATCAATAATAACCTAAAAAACTTAATCATGAAAACCATCATCAAGACCTCTATCTTCTTGTTAATTAATCTTTTTTGTTTAACAAGTTTTTCCCAAAATGAAATTAAGGTTACTATTGCCGGAAATTCAGGCGATAAAGTTACTATGACAAGAGAAGATTTGCTAAAAGCTGGAGAGCTCACATTAGAAACAAAAGAAACGAATTGTTCAATCTCTTCTTTTACTTTTTCATGGAGCGAAAACGGTTTTACGAAGGAAATATTTGTTAAAGGCAATAAATTTAGTGAGATTGCGATTGAGGCCATTAAAAAAACTCCTATTGGGGTGAAAGTTTATTTTGAAAATATTCAATTAATTCTTGCTGATGGAAAAACAAAAAATATGCCTTCAATAATTATTAAACTCGTTGAAAAATAGGATGAAATTTTCCAAATTTTAAGGAATCTTTTATTCGCAAAGCATTTTAATACAGATTATATGAAAATTATTCTCAAAACCACAATTATCTTATTATTTCAGTTGCTGTCTTATCAGAGTTTTTCCCAAGATAAAACAACAATAACAACCCTTGATTCCTCAGATGTTTTTTATATCGGGGTTGATAATCCAATCAATGTTTTCGTTCCTTACGTTGACATAAAAAAAGTCAAGATAATCGTCACAGGTGGGACGGCAACTCCAATTAGTTATGGGAAATTTAATATTATTGTTTCTGATGGAACAGAAGTAATAATTAAGGTAACTGCAAAAATCAATGGATTAGACCAAGGAAAGGGAACTTTTAAATTTAAAATAAGGAAATTACCTGAACCAACTGCAACAATAAAGGGTAAATCAGGGAAAGATATTGTTCTGACAAAAACAGAATTACTAAACACCGAAGGACTTAATGTTGCCCCAATTAATTACAACTACACTATTTCTTCTTTCACTTTTTCTTATACCGTTTCTGGTGCGGTTAAAAAAGTTAAGAATACAGGAAATAAATTTAACCTCAATGTTATTGAAGCAATGAATAAACTTAAAGCTGGACAAAAAGTAACTTTTGAAAATATTAAAGCCGTTGGAGCAAAAAACACAATAAAATTATTATCTCCTTTGGTTGTAAAAATTGTCGAGAAATAAATTTTATACCTTATGAAAACAATAAAAAAAGTATCACTATTTTTATTAATGAATATATTTTGCATAAATAGCTTTTCTCAAAATGAAATAAAAGCAGTGATTTCCAATGACTACTTAAATATTCTATATTTGGGAATAGAAAATCCAATTAGTATTGCCGTTCCTGGGATTCCTAATGATAAGTTTTCTGTTACAATAACAAACGGGAGTATAAGAAAAGATAATGGAAAGTATTATATTAAAGTAAATGATGTGCCAGAAGTTGCAATAAATGTTATTGTGGAGAGCAAGCTTGTAAATAGTTCTATTTATAAAGTATTGAAGCTTCCAAACCCCACTCTTTCTATTGGACGATTTTTGGGTGCAAATTCCATCGCTATTTCTAGAGATGAACTGTTAAAAGCAGGAGAAATCGGTCTTTCCTCATTTCTTCCAAAAGAATTAACATATACAATAATGTCCTTTTCATTTTCTTATTCTTCAAATGGAAATGCTATAGAAAAACAAAACAGTGGAAATATATTTACCCAAGATTTAATTGACGCAATAGAAAATACCAAACCAAATTCGAAATTTTATTTTGAGTCAATAAAAGTAAAGTTTCCTGATGGGACAATTAAGGATATGCCCTCCATTGTAATAAAAGTGATTGGAAAATAAAAAATGGAATTTTCAGTTTTTTCTAAGGAATCGTTTATGCGTGAGGCTTTAAAAGAGGCCCAAAAAGCATTTGATTTAGATGAAGTGCCCATCGGCGCGGTGATTGTTTGTAATAATAAAATTATTGCCAGAGCGCACAATTTAACGGAACAATTAACTGACGTTACCGCGCATGCCGAAATGCAAGCATTTACAGCCGCAGCCAATCATTTAGGCGGGAAATACTTAAGTGAATGCGAACTTTTTGTTACGCTCGAGCCATGTGTAATGTGTGCAGGAGCGGCTTTTTGGACACAAATACCAAAAATTACTTATGGGGCAAGTGACGAGAAAAGAGGTTTTTCGAAAATGAATAAAAAAATGCTTCATCCAAAAACTATAGTTACAGCTGGAGTTCTGGAAAATGAATGCGGTGAAATTATTAAGGAGTTTTTTCTTAAAAAAAGAGAATAATCAAATTGAAATATTGTCGTCATTGCGAATCAGCCAGATAGCTGATGAAGCAATCTAATCACCTAAATTATTCTTTATTAGATTGTTTCAATACATTGGCAATGACGATTTACAAAAAAAGGCAGAAAAATTATTTTTTCTGCCTTTTTTGAAGTTAGACTCCGCAAATTATGATGCTTTCGATTTTTTTTCTTTTTTCTCAGCACGTTTTTCTTTAATGGTTTTTGTTGCAGTTTTCTTAACTTCCTTTTTTTGATCCATTGATTTTCCCATAGCAGTTTTTTTTATTAAGTGTAAAAATACTATTTTTTGAAATAAAAGGAAAAAAAATCTTCCATTTTCATAAAAAAACGGCGGAATTAATTTTTAAATAATATCAAGGAAGTGATTTATCAGATATTTTTTTATATTTGTTTTTAAATAAAAACGGATTTCTTTTTTAAAATTCAGAAAACAATTGCACTGTAAAAACTGCCATTTCTTCTGTTTAATTTGAAACTTCTCCTTTTTTACAATTAACTAAATTTATTCCTATCAACAAAAAGTTAACCATGCCTAATTTCCATTTCCCTTTTTTAAGGATTTCAAATCTCAAAATTATTGCGTCCTTAATCATCATTTTTTCTTCTTTTAGCTCAAATGCACAACAATTTCAAACAGATTATTTTCCTATTAGGTCGCAAGGAACAATCCCAGGAGACTTTTTGAAATCAGCAAAGGATATGGCTGAAGAAGATATTAATAATCTTGGAAATGTTGAAGACAAAGGCATTAAAAAACTATTTGTAATTTCTAATAATTATTTTTTAAAGGAGTATTTGTTAAGTGGTGATGTTCTTATTAATGATCCATTAACAACCTATGTAAATTTAGTTGCAGATGAATTACTAAAGGAGCAACCTGAATTAAGGAGCCAATTGCATATTTATGTGACAAAATATCCAGATGTAAATGCCTATGCTTTTGACAAAGGTTATGTATTTGTAAATATTGGAATGTTGGCTCAGCTAGAGAATGAAGCCCAACTTGCTTATATCCTGGCTCACGAAATTACTCATATTGTAAAAAAGCATTCCATTAATCAATATGTTGAAAATGCTAAACTTGAAAAAGGAACCAGCAGTTATAATAAAGGAAATTATGTGGAAAGAAATATTGCAAAATACAGCTTTTCCAAAGAGCAAGAAAGTGAAGCCGACATGGAAGGTTTACAAATGGTAAAAAATTCAAAATACAGCATCAGCGTATTGAATGGAGCTTTTGATGTATTACAATATTCCTATTTGCCGTTTGAATTAGTGGATTTTAAAAAGACTTTTTTTGAAGATCAATATTTAGTTTATCCAGATAGTTTTTTCCTTAAAAAAACGTCTGAAATAAAATCGAACGATGATTATGATGATACAAAAAGTACGCATCCCAACATCAGGAAAAGACGTGGAAAATTAGAAACCGAATTGGCTGTTGAAGATGAATCTTCACGAAAAAGGTATATTGTTTCTGAAACAAATTTTAAGAACGCTCAAGAAATTGCTCGTTTCGAACTTTGCAAACTTTATTTAGTTAAAAGAGACTATATCAATGCCATTTATGCTTCGTACCTTTTATTGGAAAAATATCCGGAGAATAAGTTTTTGAAAAAAACCATTTCTCAAGGATTGTTTAATATTCTTGTTAACAAAACCAGCATTAAACATCCCGCCAATGATATTAAAATTAGCAGCGAATTAATAACAACATCGAAAAAATATTCCATTCCTGACTACAAAAAAATAGAAGGTCCTTCTCAGCAATTATATTACTTTTTAGACAAAATAGATAATAAAGGGCTAAATATTCTGGCCTTATCATACATTTATAAAACAAGTAAGCAATTCCCAAATGACTTACAATTATCCAATATGACTGATAGCTTGTTTTCATTTTTAGTTAATACCAACAAACTATATATTAATGACTTTTCAAAAAAAACTAAGGCAGAACTAAAAAGTATGGACACCATAAAAATTGTGGAGGATACCGTAAAAGTTGAAGAGTCAAAATATTCAAAAATAAAAAAACAACAAAAAAAGATTGAAGTTGAAACTGATGACAATTATTTTAAATATGGCCTTATTGGACTTTTGCAAGATCCAGATTTTGTTTCAAGATACACAAAAATGGCAAAAGGGTTATCCCAAAAGCCTCTTGTTTCAAAAGACCTAAATAAACAAACTGTTGTAAATAATAAAAAGGAACCCGAACCAAACGAAAGGTTTTTAGGAATAAGTAATGTTATTTTCCTAGAACCTTTGTATATGAAACTAAAATGACTATGGATTAGAAATCCATAGGTTTAAAATAAGGATAAAAAT
>JACAAW010000034.1 GCA_013377115.1 Bacteroidota bacterium
TTTTGTAATCGCCGAATTTCCATAATTCCATGGTGTCTAAATGAGGAATTTCCCAAGGTTTCTTTCCTGCAAAATCTAGCAAGGCTGGTAATTTAAAACCATTAATTAATATTCTTCTTGCAATATATGGAAAATCAAATTCTTTTCCGTTGTGAGCGCACAAAACATGCTCTTTTTTATAAAATGATTTATTAAGCAATTCACTAAATTCTTCGAGTAATTTTTTTTCGTCATCACCAGCAAATGATTTTATTCTGAAAGTTGTTACTCCATCAACAATAACTGAATAACCAACAGAAATACAAACGATTTTTCCAAATTCAGCATAAATCCCAGCTCTGGCAAACAGACTTTCTGGAGTGTCTCCTTCCGCACGTGAAAGCAATCCTGCTTTTTTATCCCAAAACTTTTTGAAATCAGGACTTACTTCCTGATAATTTGAATAAAAAGGAACGGTTTCTATATCTAAAAACAAAACGTTCCCAAGGTTGAGTCCTTCTAACATATGATTAAATTTGAGAGCAAACCTACATTTTATTTTGCAAATAGACAAATTTTGGAGACAAAAAACATTTCTTTTTCTGAAATTATTGACTTGACTGAAAAATATTAGGAAAAACAATAAAGAATGGATTTATGATTAAAAACCAGTGTTTTTTTAAAGCGGGAAACATTGATTTAAAAGAAGATGAATGAGAAACTTGGTACAAAAAAGCAGAATTGGAATTTCAAATGACAGCAAATGAGGATGTTGTGAATTTGGGCATGCGTGGTTTACCTAAAATAATTTACAAGAAATACTTGGTATTAAACAGGTATTTCTCGCATTGTTTATGGCAATTGAGAATTTTAAATTTGTATCATTAATAAAGCAAGTTTATTTAATCAAGAAATAGTAACCATTTTTTGTTGCTTAGGCTGCTTTTTATTTGTTTTAAAAATTTCAGATGGCAACAGACAAAAAGGTAATATTTGCAACTTTCCTTTTAGATGAACAGAAATATGCTTTGGCTATTGATGTTTTGATACGTGTTATTCATTCTTTATATATAACTCCTTTGCCTAAATCGCCAGAAATAATACTAGGAATAATAAATATTGAGGGAAATTTAATACCGGTTGCAGACTTAAGGAAAAGATTCCGCATTAGACAGAAAAATATTGAATTAAAGGACCAATTTATTATTGCTCAAACTAAAACCAGGCAAATATCATTGGTGGTTGATAAGGTAGGAGATATTATTAATATTTCACAAGACGAAATAATCAATGAAAAGAATATATTGCCAGAAATGCCTTATATCAAAGGTTTAATAGCTTTGGAAGATGGTGTGATACTGATAAATGACCTCGATGCATTTTTAAATCTTGAGGAAGAAAAAATGCTTGACCAAGCTTTAAACAATGTTTGAAATGAAAACAAGTATTAGCAACAATCATTTTCAAATTTTTCGTGATTTTATTTCGAGAGAACTAGGTATTTATTACACTCAGGCGCAAGATTCCGATGTTGAACGCAATCTCAATCTTTTGTCAAAGGAATTTGGTTATAATGATATAGTAGCTTTTGTTAATTGGATATCTTCAAGAAAACTTAACGAAAAGCAAATTGAAATAATTGCAAATCAAATTACCATTGGAGAGACATATTTTTTTCGTGAAAAAGAAAGTTACCAAGTTTTAAAAACAAAAATTATTCCTGATTTAATAAAACAAAGGCAATCTACTACAAAAACAATCCGAATTTGGAGTGCTGGTTGTTGCTCAGGAGAAGAACCATATTCTATTGCAATTTTATTGTATCAGTTAATTCCCGATATTGAAAATTGGAAAATTTCAATAACAGGAACCGATTTAAATTTAAAGTTCCTGAAAAAAGCTGAAGCAGGAATCTATTCCAAGTGGTCTTTTCGTGAAAATTCGGATTGGACTATTAATCGATATTTTAATAAATTAGGGAAAGATTCCTTCGAGATTATTCCTGAAATTAAAAAAATGGTAAAATTTTCTTACTTAAATCTTGTTGAAGAGAATTTTCCTTCCATTACTAATGGCTTAAACAATATAGATATTTTGTTTTGCAGAAACGTACTAATGTATTTTTCTCCTCAAACATCGAGCAGTATTATAAAATGTTTCCGAAACACTTTAGCAAGCGATGGATGGTTTTTGTTGAGTTCTGTTGAAACAAATTTAATCAGGAATAAAGTTTTTAGGCCTGTAATGATTTCTAAGCAAACCTTTTACAAAAAAAATGCTGGCAAATCGAAATTGCTTGAGCCATACAAAACTCCAATTTCTATTACCGATACTTCCTTCAAAATATTTTCAAAATCGCAAAAAGTTGAAATCCCAATTTTTGTTAAAGAAAATATAGTAAAAGAAAAGCCAATTATACTTCCTGTTGAAAAGACTGTAATTCATTTACATGAAAGTGAAGAAGAAACATTTCAATCCGCATTATTGTCATTTGAAAATGGACTGTATTTTGATGTTTTAGAGAGACTTGAGAAGTTTATTGAAAATACGGGGAATATTAATCCTGAAATTTTTATGCTTCTGGCTAGGTCTTATGCTAATATCGGGAAACATCAGGAAGCGGAAATATTTAGTGAAAAAGCACTTCAAATTGACAAAACAAATATTGCCTACAGAGTTTTTAATGCAACTATTTTGCATGAATGTGGAAAAATAAATCTGGCGCTTTCATCTTATAAAAAAGTGCTTTATCTCGACCCTGATTTTGTTATTGCCCATTTTTCAATTGCAACAATTTTGAAGTCAATGGAAAAAAGAAATGAATGCCAAAAGCATTTCAACAAATCACTCGAATTGCTCCAAAATTATTCTGACGACGAAATTTTGGAAGCATCAGAAGGTTTAACAGCAGGACGAATTAGAGAAATTATTACTTCAATCAGCGCAAATATTTAATGAAAAGTCAGGAAAAAAATTCAACAAAAAATGATACTTCTAAACAAAAATTGGGAGCGGAAATGGATCGTGCTGAGAATTCCAAGAATAGTTTAGATTCTGGTGATTTTTATTCAGAAGAAAGAACTCAAAAAATATTAAAAGAACGCGCCAAAAAGTTGGCGCGACCAGCAATTAAAAAAACAGAAGAGGAAGAAATTGATATTATTGAGTTTACAATGTCTTTCGAAAATTACGGAATCGAATCTTCTTTTGTTCGGGAAATATACCAATTAAAGGAAATTGTTCAAATTCCTGGTGCGCCTGTTTTTATTTATGGAATTACAAATATCAGAGGCCAAATTATTTCCATAATCAATTTGAAAAAACTTTTTGAACTGCCAGAGCATGGAATCTCTGATATGAATAAAATTATTATTGTTCGAAATCAGAAAATGGAATTTGGGCTGTTGGCAGATTCTGTAATTGGAATGAAGAAAATAGCAGGAAAGAGTATGCAAAAAAAACTACCAACACTTAATGGAATACGTGAAAAATATCTAATGGGAATTTCGGCTGATAAAACTATTATTCTTGATGGAAATAAGTTGTTGTCGGATAGCTCTTTAATAGTAAATGATAAAACAGATACTGAAATTTAAACTAAAGAAAAATTAATAATTATTAAAACGAATTTATTATGAAATGGATGCTTAACTTAAAAACCCAATCAAAAATGTTTTTGGGCTTTGGATTGATGTTGACACTAATTGGAGTGATAATATATTTTGCGATTTCTACATTTGGAGCGATTTCAAATTCTCAAAAAGTGATGCATGAGTATATTTTTGAGGATGTGGTAAATATGCTTCAGGTTGAAGCCGGAATGAATAAAAACAGGGCTTTGATTCTGGAAATGATGGAAACAAAGAATATGGTGAAAGTAAATGGAATAAAAAAAGTAATTGATGCAACAACAACAGAAACGTCTGATCATATCGAAGAATCCTTGAAGATGCACGAATTAAGTAATGATACCGAAGCAGTTCGTTTATTGAAGAATTTGATAAAAGTTAGGAATGAATATATTGATACTAGGGATTTGCAAATTAAATTGATACAGGAAGGCAAAATAGATGAGGCGAAATCTTATAGTTTGGGAGTTCAGGTGGAACGAAATGAGCTTATGAAAAAATTAGCGAAGGAGAATCAAAATAATGCAAATAAGCATTTTGATAAATTAATTAAATCTGATGAGGATCGTATCGTTTCTGTTGATTATTTATTCCTTTTTCTCGGTGTGCTAGCTCTCATATTAAGTGTTGCGATCACTTTTTTAATGAACAAAATGATTACTTTTCCTTTAAAAGAAATTTCGGATGTTGCTGATAAAATTGCAAAAGGAGATTTAACTGTTCAATTTTCAAGTTTGCAAAGGAGGGATGAAGTTGGAATGCTGTCAGATTCGTTTAAATTAATGCATGAAAATTTACTTGGTTTCACCAAGGAAACAATTGAAGCCGTGAATGTATTAAGCACTTCGGCCAGTGAGATTTTAGCTTCTACATCGCAAGTTGCTTCCGGTGTTTCGGAATCATCAACAGCAATAACTGAAACAACAACAACTGTTGAGCAAGTTAAACAAACTTCACAAGTTTCTGCTCAAAAAGCAAAAGAAGTAACGGATATGGCTTCAAATGCCTCTGGAATTTCTGAGAGTGGTAAAAAGTCTGTTGAAGAAACCATCGTATTTATTAGTAGGATCAAAGATCAAATGGAATTAATAGCTGATACGATTGTTAGATTGAGTGAACAAAGTCAATCTATCGGCGAAATTGCAGCTACGGTAAATGACTTGGCAGAACAATCAAACTTATTGGCTGTAAACGCCTCAATTGAAGCTGCAAAAGCAGGTGAACAAGGAAAAGGGTTTGCCGTTGTTGCTCAGGAAGTAAAAAGTTTGGCCGAGCAATCCAAACAAGCATCCGGTCAAGTCCGAATTATTTTGAATGATGTTCAAAAGACAATTAGTTCCGCTGTAATGGCAACAGAACAAGGTAATAGGGCCGTGGATTCAGGCGTAATTCAATCAAAAGAAACGGGAGAATCTATTCGTCTTGTTTTAGACGCAATTATGGAAACTGCAAATTCTGCCACTCAAATTTTAGTTTCAACTCAACAGCAAATAATTGGAATGGATCAGGTTGCACAGGCTATGGAAAATATCAAAGAAGCAAGTTTACAAAACCTGGCAGGAACAAAACAGGCAGAAACAGCAGCCAGAAGTTTGCATGAAATGGGAATAAAATTAAAGAAACTAGTTGAACAATATAAGGTGTAGCATATTTTCAAGAAAATTACAATAAAAAATTAATTAAAGATTCAAGTGACTAAGCAGGACGAAGAATTTCTAAAAATGCTACTCGAAACATTTCGGGGTGAAGCAGAGGAAGGTATTAACAATATTTCAAATGCACTTTTGGAACTTGAAAAAGATTTGTTGCCCGAAAAAAAAATGCAACTTATTGAAGCTACTTTCAGAGATTTTCATAGTTTGAAAGGTGCAGCCAGAAGCGTTAATTTGCCAAATATTGAGAAAATTTGTCAGGCGGCAGAAAGTGTTTTCTCAGGACTTAAAAAAAAGGAATTAGAAATTTCTCCTCAATTAATAGATTTAATAGTTATCAGCATTAATGGCATCAGAGAATTGTTAAATTCTAATTCTTCTGAGCAGGATTCAATTTTAGAAAAAAGAACAATCGAAATAGCTGAAAGTTTGGAACAGGCTGCAAATGGTATTTATAAAGCAGCAGTGAAAGTTAAAACGCCAGAGTTTGCTATTCCACAAGAAAAGCCTATTGCAAGTGATACTACAATTCGAATACCTGTTGCTACTATCGATTCTTTAATGGCACAAATTGAAGAATTAAGAACAATTAAATATTCTGGCAAAGATTTAACCAATGAAATAAAAAAAATTAGTTTTGAGATGTCTTTGCTACGAAAAGATATTTTTAAATATAAAGAAAAAGTAAGGGATCGTCGAAGTTTAAATACAAATACTTTCGACAAAAGCGATGATAATGAATTGATAATTTCTTCAGAAATTTCAGAATTTTTTGAGAAAATTAATTCTCATCTAAAATCATTGGAAAATAATGTAAATGTAATAAATGCATCAAGCGTAAGGAACTATCATTATGCCTCCACTCAAATAGACATCGTAACTCAAAACATGAAAATGCTCATTATGATGCCGTATTCAACGCTGCTTCAAAATATTCCAATGTTAGTTCGTGATTTGTCGCGAGAACAAGGGAAAGATGTTGAGTTAATTATTACAGGGGCAATTATAGAGACAGATAGAAGAATTTTAAATGAACTAAAAGATCCGTTAATTCATATTATTCGAAATTGCATCGACCATGGGATTGAGATCCCTGAAATTAGAAAGAAAAAAAACAAATCACCAAAAGCAAAAATCAATATTTCTATTTCACAATTAAATAGCACCACGGCAGAAATTTTGATTACCGATGATGGATCTGGAATAGATTTGAAAAACCTTAGAAAGAAAGTTAAGAATTTTCAAAATAATTCTGATGCTGAGGATGGCAATCTTACCGACAAAGAACTTATGCCCTATGTTTTTCATTCCGGAATTTCCACAAAAAATGTTGTAAGTGAAATATCGGGAAGAGGTTTGGGCTTGGCTATAGTTCGGGAGAAAGTTGAACGTTTGGGTGGAAGTGTTTTTGTGGATTCTAAACAGAATTTTGGTACTGTTTTTAAAATAAATATTCCTTTCGATTTGGCTTCATTTCACGGAGTCGAGATTGTGGTTAGTGGTCAAAGTTTTTTGATTCCTACAACCTATGTTGAAAGGGTTATGAAAATATCAAATGATAAAATACTTTCACTTAAAAATCGACAAGCAATTGATGTTGATGGCCAGGCCGTTTCGCTGGTAAAACTTTCGGATACACTTGGCATCAATAAAACCAATCTTAATCCTGAGGAAAAAAATGTTCAATCAATAATAATTCTACAAACAACAGAAAGTAGGGTTGCATTTTTAGTAGATAATATTATAGGAGAGCAGGAAGTATTAATAAAAAGTTTGGGAAATCAGCTTCATTCTGTTCGGAATATTTTAGGTGCTACAGTATTAGGAAATGGAAAAACAATACTTGTTTTGAGTGTTCCAGATTTGTTAAGCTCGGCTGAGAAACAATCTTTTTCGAGCTGGACAATTCCAATTGAAACAAGTAATAAACAAATATCTAAAAAGAAATTAAATATTTTAATTGCCGAAGATTCTATTACATCTAGAATGATGTTGAAAAATATTCTGGAATCTGCTGGTTATAATGTAACAGCAACTGTTGATGGCTTAAATGCTTACGAAACTTTAGCCTCTGGTGGATTTGATCTTGTTGTTTCTGATGTGGATATGCCGCGAATGAGTGGCTTCACGCTAACTGAGAAAATTAGAGGCGACAGTCGTTTTTCTGAAATACCAGTTATTTTGGTTACTTCACTTGAATCAAAGGAAGACAGAGAGCGTGGAATTGATGTGGGTGCTTCTGCATACGTAATAAAAAGAAGTTTCGACCAAAGTAATTTACTTGAAATTATTAAAAAAATAATATAAACAAAGTATGATTAATCTTTTAATTGTTGATGATTCTCCTGTTGCACAAACATTTTTGAATTACATTTTTTCGAAAGAAACAGATATTAGAGTCGTAGGTATTGCAAAAAATGGAATAGAGGCAATTGAACTTGCAAGGGATAATAAGCCTAATGTGATTTCGATGGACATGAATATGCCGGGAATGAGTGGCTTTGAAACAACAAGGAAGATTATGGAAACAAATCCCACACCCATTGTTATTGTGAGTGGGAGCAACAATATTAAAGAAGTATCAGTTGCCTATGAAGCTTTAAATGCAGGTGCGCTTGCGGCAATTTCCAAGCCAAAAAATATTTGTCATGAAGATTTTGAGAAAGAATCTAAAGAACTAATCAGGACAATCAGGATGATGTCTGAGATAAAAACGGTGAAAAGGTGGCCATCTAAAATAATTAAAGTTGAAAAAATAAAAGAGGAAAAAATTCCGGCCAAAGAAAATATTCAAACTTCTGGTCAGATAAAAATTATAGCCATTGGTGCATCAACTGGAGGCCCTTCAATTATTCAGGAAATACTATCTCAGATAAAAAAGAGCATAAATATTCCCATTTTAATAACACAACATATGTCGCCAGGATTTGAACAAGGTTTTGCTGATTGGCTTTCAAAAGCAACTGGATTAACTGTTCGAATTGCTGAAAACGGTGATTTGTTGACCAATGGGGTGGTTTATCTTGCTCCAACAAACTCTCATATGGGAGTTAATAATAAAGGAAGATTATTTCTGACCAAACCAATTGCGGGAGAATATATCTGTCCTTCTGTATCGTTTATGTTCAAAAATATTGCAGAAGGTTTTGGCAATGCTGCAATTGGAATTCTTCTCACAGGAATGGGAAGTGATGGAGGAAAAGAATTAAAATTGATGCGCGATAAAGGTGCCATAACAATTGCACAGGATGAAGAAAGTTGTGTCGTTTTTGGTATGCCAAAGGAAGCCATTTGTATTGGCGGTGCAGCATTTATTTGCAATCCAAAAGAAATGGTGAAGAAAATAAATGCTTTAATAAAATAAAAGTAGAGATCATGTCATTAAAAAGAGGTTTAATATTAATTGCTGAAGATAGTCCTACTCAAAAAGCAAGGCTAAAATATCTGTTGACTTCTGCAGGGTATTCTGTTATTGCATCTCCAAATGGAAAAATTGCTTTAGAGGAAATACGACATCAAAAAGTAGATTTGGTTATCAGCGATATTGTTATGCCTGAAATGAATGGCTGTGAATTGTGCAATGCCATTAAGGAAGATTCTTATTTGCAATCAACACCAGTACTTTTATTAACTTCGGTTACAGAATCTGAATATTTATTCGCTTCTCTAAAAGCAGGGGCAGATTTCTTTATTACAAAGCCATATAAGGACCAAAGTCTTCTAAAAAAAGTAAATTCAATTATTGAGGATCCCGAAAATTATATTTCAAAATTAGCTGAAAAAGAAGAATCTCTTGCCGAATTTAATGAATTGCTGGACACAAAATATGGAAGGCAAAAGGCTTATAATTTCTTTACATCCACATTTAATTATTTAAAGGAGCAGAAAGACGCACTTGAAGAAACTGAAGAATCTTTAATTGTTTTGAATAATAACCTCAATAGGCTTGTTGATGAGAAAGCCAAGGAAATTGAGAAAGAATTAAAAGAACAGATAATTCTTTCAAAACAACTTTCTGAAAGCGAAAACCGATTCCAAATCATTATTAAAGAAAATTCAGACGGAATTGTATTGGTTGATGAAAAAGGAATTATCAAATATGCTAATCCTGCAGCTGAAGCTCTCTTTAACAAAAAAGAAAAAGATCTGATTGGTGAAATGTTTCCTTTTAATATTACAAAAAATGATTTAGAGGAGTTCCAATTTAATAGAGGTAATGAAAATTTTGTTTTTGAAATAAGAAGATCAAAAACTCTATGGAATAAAGAAGAAACTTTTATTTGCGGGATAAGAGATATTACCGAAAGAAAAAGAATTGAAAATGAGCTTTTTGAAATAGCACTACTTAACCAATCTATTTTTACAACCATTCCATTTCCGTTGCATATTGTAAATGGGATGGGTGAAGTTCAATTTAGGAACGAAAAGATGGAAATAATTACAGATAATAAAACTCAGGGACGAAAATGTTGGGAATCAAATATTCATGGATTTGAAAAATGTGCTAAATGTATTCTGCAAAATGAAATTACACTTGGAGAAACTAATATTATTGAAATAAATAATGAAAAATTTGGGAAGTCTTATGAAGTAACACACACAGGCATGATGTACAAAGGCAAAAAATGTGTTATGGAAATATTTATTGACATTACCGAACGGAAGGAAAAGGAGCAGGAATTAATTAAAAGTAAGGAAAATCTTGAAGTTTATGCTTCAACTTTGGAGATTACAAATAAGGAGTTGGAAGAGTTTAGTTATGTGGCAGCTCATGATTTAAAATCCCCAATTTCGAATTTGAAAGGATTGATCACAGTTATGGAAAGTTGTGATGGAATAAAAGAAGATTCATTGATATTTTTCGACAAGGTAAAATTATCTGTTGATCTGCTCAACAAAAAAGTTGAAAGTCTCAACAAAATTATAATGATGACCAGAAATAATGATGAGTCATTTGAATTTTTGAGTTTTGATGAAATATTTTCTGAAATCATGGATGGAATGAATGAGGCATTAGAAGGCCAAACAATAAAAATTAATATTAATTTTTTAGATTGTCCAACTATTTGTTACCCCAGAATTCACCTTCAAAGTATAATGACAAATCTATTAACAAATGCAATTAAATATAGAAAAGCCAACACAGAATTGCAAATTAATGTAAAAACATTAAGCGAATCTGGAAGGCCGTGTTTAATTTTTGAAGACAACGGGCTTGGAATTGATTTAGAATTACAAAAAGACAAGTTGTTTGGCTTATTTAAAAGATTTCACACACATGTGGAAGGCACGGGAATAGGATTACATTTGGTAAATTCAATTGTAAAATCCCACAAAGGAAAAATACATTTACAAAGTGAAGTGAACAAAGGCACGACATTTAAAATATTATTAAGTTATGAAGAAAATTGAATCAGTTTTACTAATCGATGATGACAATATTGCAAATTTTTTACATACAAGAGTTATGCAATTGTCTGGCGTTACAAATATAAAAACCGCATTAAATGGAAGAGAGGCATTAGTTTTACTTTCAGATTTTAAACCATCTTTAATGCTTGTTGATATCAATATGCCCGTAATGGATGGATTTCAATTTATAGAGGAAATTCAAAAACAAAATTTGGATCAAAATATTCTTGTTGCAATACTTTCCTCATCTTCAAAACAAGCAGACATCGATAAAGCAAATAGTTTGAATGTTGCTTTTATAGAAAAACCTTTAGATATGGAAAAAGTTAATAGTTTAATTGCAAATATGGATGAAAACTAGTTTCAAATTCTTTTTCATAAATTTGCCACTTAGTTATTCTTTTAAAAAGATTTGAAGAATGTGTTTCCATTATGCATTAGGCGTTGAGGTAAAAGCTTTGGCAAAAAGATATCAAGCCAATTTGGAGAACCATATTGATTTCCTTCCAATTTCCCACTCAAATGCATTCAATTATGGTAAAATGCCTGTTGTTAAAGAAAACAATGTCATTGAATTATTAAACTGGGGACTCATCCCAAATTGGGTAAAAGGCATCGAAAATGCAAAGAAAATGAGAACCCAAACATTAAATTCAAAATCAGAAACCGTTTTTGAAAAACCTTCATTTAAATATTCCATTATAAACAAACGTTGCTTAATTCCGACAACTGGCTTTTTCGAATGGCAGCATGAAGAAACAAAAAAAATACCTCATTTTATTCGGTTAAAAAATTCCGAAATATTCTCTTTTGCAGGAATTTGGAGTGCTTGGGTTGACAAGGAGGAAACCGGTGAAATTATTGAAACCTTCAGTATTCTGACAACGGAAGCCAATGAAATGATGGCGAAAATTCACAATACTAAAAAAAGGATGCCCGTAATTATTGATATTTCAAATGAACTAGATTGGCTCAATCCAAAATTAAATAAAACTCAAATAACCGAATTGATGCAGCCTTTTCCGCTGGAAGAAATGGTTGCTGAGGTTTGTGAAATAATATAATGTTAAGCTGCATGAATTTTTGCTTTTTTGATAGTTTTAAATATCAATCCTTTTACATTCAACTCAGATTCTATATCAAAATCATCTTGTAATCCCAACCAAAATTTTGCTGAATTACCAAAATAGCAGCTCAACCTCAATGCTGTATCAGCCGTAATTCTTCTATTACCTTTAATTATTTCAGAAATTCTAGTTTGAGGAATAAGTGTTTCCTTTGACAACCGATATGCACTTATGCCCATTGGAATTAAAAATTCTTCTTGAAGAATTTCACCTGGATGAATGTTTTTTAATTTTTTCATTTTGCTTTATTTGTGATAGTCAATAATTTTCACTTGCTCTGCTATGCCATTATTCCATTGAAATATAATACGCCACTGATTATTAATCCGAATACTAAAATAATTTTTCAACGATCCAGATAATTTCTCGAGTCTATTCGATGGAGGTATTGTCAAATCTTTAATGTCAATTGAATTGTTTAACATTCTCAATTTCCTCCGCCCAATGTTTTGAATATCCATTGGCATATTTGAAACACGTTCTCCATTCCATATCTTTTCTGTTTCTTTAGAACCAAATGATAAAATCATATAATAACGTTGTTCATTACTAACGTCAAAGATAAGCAATAAAAAATTAAGTTCCAAATATTTTTCATTTTATTTTTAATATTACTTTTAAACTTGGAAATACTTACTAATTTTGACTAAATCATTTAGACATTAATTTTTTAAATATCTATGGAAACAAAGAGTAAACAAGGTTATGGTTTTGCAGTTGGAATTATCGGAATTTTTTTCTTTATTTTTGGATTTGTAACATGGCTCAACGGAATCCTAATTCCATATTTAAAAATTGCCTGTGAACTCAATAATTTTGAGTCTTACTTTGTTGCTTTTGCATTTTATATCTCTTATTTCGTCATGGCAATACCATCTTCATGGGTTTTAAAGAAAACCGGATTCAAGAAAGGAATGGCTGTTGGTTTATTGGTAATGGCTTTGGGTGCATTGATTTTTGTTCCTGCCGCTATGACCAGGACATACGGATTATTCCTTACCGGATTATTTGTTTTAGGAACTGGTTTGGCAATTTTGCAAACTGCATCAAATCCTTATATCACGATTTTAGGTCCTGCCGAAAGTGCAGCAAAAAGAATCAGTATAATGGGAATTTGCAATAAAATTGCTGGTGTATTAAGTCCACTAATTCTTGGAGCAATTGTTTTAAAAGATTCTGACAAGCTTATTGAACAAATTAAATTAATGGACATCACTCAAAAAGCAATTGAGTTAGATTTATTGGCTTCCAGAGTAATTGTTCCGTATATCATTATGGCTTGTGTTTTAATTGGTTTGGCAGCATTATTAAAATACACTTCCTTACCTGATGTTGATACCGATAAAGAAGACGAAGTTGTTGCAGCGGCAAATGTTAATAAAACAAATGTTTTTCAATTCCCACAATTGACTCTCGGTGTTTTTGCATTGTTTTTATATGTTGGAGTTGAAGTAATCGCTGGTGACACCATTATCTCTTATGGGAAATCATTAGGGATTCCACTTTCTGAAGCCAAAATATTTACCTCTTACACATTGATTGCAATGGTTATTGGTTATATTTTAGGAATTATTTTAATCCCGAAATATTTGAAACAGGAAAAAGCATTGGCTATTTCGGCGGTATTGGGCGTCATATTTTCAATCTGTGCAATTTTTACTCAAGGATTTACTTCAGTCTTTTTTATTGCAATATTAGGATTGGCAAATGCAATAATGTGGCCAGCAATCTGGCCTTTAGCGATTAATGGTTTAGGTCGATTTACGAAAATTGGTTCTTCATTATTAATCATGGCAATTGCGGGAGGAGCAGTTTTGCCATTGGTTTATGGAAAATTTGCCGATATTTTTACCTCACAAAATGCCTATTGGATTATGGCTCCTTGCTATTTGATCATTTTATTTTACGCTGTTAAAGGCCACAAATTGAGGTAATAAATTATGGAAAATAATAAAAAACAAATGCCTGTTCTTTTTATTGGTCACGGTTCACCGATGAATGCAATTGAAAATAATAATATTACAACGGAATGGCGCAACATTGCAACTCTTTTCCCAAAACCTAAAGCAATTTTGTGCATTTCAGCTCACTGGGAAACAAGTGGCACTAAAATAACTGCAATGGAACATCCAAAAACCATTCATGATTTTTATGGGTTCCCACAAAAACTTTTCGATGTTTTATATCCTGCAAAAGGATCTTCAGAAATTGCGAAAGAAATTGTGCATCTTTCAAAAAATGAAAAAATTGACCTCGATTATAATTGGGGTCTTGATCATGGAACCTGGTCGATTCTAAATCATTTGTATCCAGATGCTGATATTCCTGTGCTTCAATTAAGTATTGATGATAAGAAATCACCTTTAGAACATTTTCAATTTGCCTCAACTTTAAAACTTCTTCGAAATGATGGAATCTTAATTCTTGGAAGTGGAAATATTGTCCACAATTTAGGCGAAGTTGAATGGACCGATTATGGATTGTCAGAAAAAGGCCATACTTGGGCAATTGAATTTGATGAACTTATTAAAGAATTAATTCTAAAAAGAGATTTTGATTCAATTATTAATTTCGAGAAACTTGGCCTGAATGCCCAACTCTCTATCCCAACTTCTGAGCATTTCCTTCCTTTGATTTATTGTCTTGGTATGACTGACGGAAATGACAAAATCAGTTTTTTTACAGAATCATTGATTGGCGGCTCATTATCAATGCGCAGCGTCGTTTTTGGATCAATTTAGGATTTTCTAAACAATCACTTTCCGACATTTTGGCAGTTTATTTTTGTTGGCATACGCTTTGTCAATAGCGCTAACATAATTTTGATTAACATACAAACGATAAAAGAAATGGAAAAAGGTAAAATTAATGTACAAACGGAAAACATCTTTCCGATTATTAAAAAATTCTTATACTCTGATCACGAAATATTTTTAAGAGAACTGATTTCGAATGCAATTGATGCAACCCAAAAATTAAAAACTTTGGCGGCAGTTGGCGAATTCAAGGGTGAATTAGGCGATTTGTCTGTTGAGGTAGTATTGGATTCAAAAGCAAAAACTTTGTCAATTATTGATAAAGGAATTGGTATGACCACTGAAGAAATTGAAAAATATATTAATCAAATTGCATTTTCTGGAGCAGAAGAATTTGTTGAAAAATACAAAGGACAAACTGAAGCGAATTCAATCATTGGTCATTTTGGACTTGGATTTTATTCTTCGTTTATGGTTTCTGAAAAAGTTGAAATTCAAACCAAATCATTTAAATCTGCTGAAGCTGATAAAGGCGTAAAATGGGAATGTGATGGAAGTCCTGAATATTCAATAAAAGACATTAAGAAAAAAGAACGCGGAACAAAAATCATTCTTCATATTGCTGAGGATTCAATAGAATTTGCCGAAGAAGAAAGAATTCTGGGATTGCTAAAAAAATATTGCAAATTTTTACCAGTTGAAATTATTTTCGGAACCGAAACAAAATACGGAAAAGACGATAAGGATAAAGAAACCAAAACAGAAGTTCCTAGAATCATCAACAATACCAAACCTGCTTGGGCTCAAAAACCATCTGATTTAAAAGAAGAAGATTATAAATCCTTTTATCATGAGTTATATCCAATGACTTTTGATGATCCTTTGTTCAACATCCATTTAAATGTTGATTATCCTTTTAATTTAACTGGAATTCTTTATTTCCCAAAGGTTAAGAAAAATTTCGAAGTCCAAAGAGATAAAATCCAATTGTATTGCAACCAAGTTTTTGTTACTGATTCTGTAGAAGGAATCGTACCAGATTTCTTGACGCTTTTGCACGGTGTAATTGATTCTCCAGATATTCCTTTGAATGTTTCAAGAAGTTTCTTGCAAAGCGATTCCAATGTGAAAAAGATTTCAAGTCATATTTCAAAAAAAGTTGCTGATAAATTGGAAGAAATTTTCAAAAATAATAGAGAAGATTTTGAAGCAAAATGGGATGATATCAAAGTATTCATTGAATACGGAATGGTTTCCGAAGATAAATTCTACGAAAGAGGAAGTAAATTCTGTTTACTTAAAAATTTAGAAAACAAATATTTCACTTTAGAAGAATATGTTGAACACATCAAACCTGTTCAAACTGATAAAGACGGAAACGTTGTTCACCTTTATACAAATAATACTGTAGAACAACATAGTTTTATTCAGTCTGCTAAAGAAAGAGGGTATGATGTTTTGGTTTTAGATGGACCAATTGACAATCATTTCATCAATTTATTGGAACAAAAAACACCAAAAATTAAATTTGCACGTGTTGATGCTGATGTAATTGATAAATTGATTCAAAAAGAAGATGCTTTACCTTCAAAATTATCTGAAGAAGAGCAAAAAACTTTAAAAGAGCAATTCGAAAGTAATGTTGATAAACAAACTTATTCAGTTATTTTCGAAAATATGAGCGAAACAGATCAACCTGTTCTAATTCTTCAACCTGAGTTTATGAGAAGAATGAAAGATATGTCGGCAGTTGGTGGAATGTCATATTTTGGTGCAATGCCAGATCAGTACAATATGGTTGTAAATGCCAATCATCCGCTTATTTCAAAAATAAAAGATGAAACCAATGAGTTAAAACGCACAGAAATCATCAATCAAACTGTGGATTTAGCATTGTTGGCTCAAAATCTTTTAAAAGGAGAAAAATTGACTGCTTTTATTAAAAGAAGTATTGAAATTATTAAATAAAGATATTTAATTTAGCAGAAAATTAACCTCTAAACCAAACCATTATGGAAACAAATCAAATCACTGGAAACACGCCGGAAAACAAGGTAGTTGAAAAAAATGGATGCCTCGCATCATTTCTAATTGGCTCAATTGTATTTATTTTTCTAATGATTTTTGGAATCACAACTTGGTTCTACTATAATGGAATGGTTTCTCGTGAAGAAACTGTAAATTCTCAATGGGCACAAGTAGAAAATGTCTATCAAAGAAGAGCCGATTTAATTCAGAATTTAGTTGCCACAGTAAAAGGTTATGCTGATTTTGAAAAATCTACTTTAACTGATGTGGTTAATGCGCGTTCAAAAGCAACTTCGATAACTATTTCTCCTGAGAAATTAGATGAAGCTTCTTTACAAAAATTTCAACAAGCTCAAGACGGATTTAGCAGTGCAATTGGAAGATTGATGGTGGTTATGGAAAAATATCCAGATTTAAAGGCCAATGAGAATTTTTCACGTTTGATGACACAATTAGAACAAACGGAAAACCAAATTACTCAGGAAAGAGCATTATTTAATAAAACTGCTCAAGACTATAACACTGCAATTCGTAAGTTTCCACGAAATCTATTTGCTAAAATGTTCGGTTTCAAAGCCAAAGCATATTTTAAAGCAGAAATTGGCGCAAACAAAGCACCAGCTATTAAATTTTAATTTTTGATTATAAGATAATTACAATTCAAATATTGTTTAACCCTTAAGCAAATTGTAAGGATTTGCAGAATCGTCACGCAAAAAAATATTAAAACTTAAACTCAAAAAAACATGAAAAAATGGATCGTTATTGGA
The DNA here is from genome assembly GCA_013377115.1 of Bacteroidota bacterium. Taxonomy (GTDB): domain Bacteria; phylum Bacteroidota; class Bacteroidia; order Bacteroidales; family CG2-30-32-10; genus Cfx2-01. The sequence continues at coordinate 17,354 of JACAAW010000034.1, forward strand.
ATTTTGGCATTAATTGCTTTGATTTCATATTTCTCAATTACTGGTATGTATAATGGAATGGTTACTAAGCAAGAAGCCGTTACCACCCAATGGGCACAAGTAGAAACTGCTTATCAACGTCGTGCAGATTTAATCCCAAATTTAGTTGCTACTGTAAAAGGTTATGCTGAATTTGAAAAATCAACTTTAACAGATGTTGTAAATGCAAGAGCAAAAGCAACATCAGTAAATATTAGTCCTGAGAAATTGGACGAAGCATCTTTGCAGAAATTTCAACAAGCACAAAACGGTTTGAGTTCAGCAATTGGAAGATTGATGGTTGTTGTTGAAAAATACCCTGAATTAAAAGCAAATCAGAACTTTTTAGAGCTTCAGGCTCAATTAGAAGGAACAGAAAACAGGATTTCTACAGAGCGTCGTAAATTTAATGAAACTGCTCAAGATTACAATGTTTACATCAGGAAATTCCCAAAATCAATATTTGCTGGCTGGTTTGGTTTTACAACAAAGGCTTATTTCAAAGCTGATGCTGGTGCAGAAAAAGCTCCTAAGGTAGTATTCTAGCCATGGCAAACGCAAAAAATTTCTTCACTGAGGATGAAATAACAGATATTAAACAGGCAATAATGGATGCTGAGTTTGATACATCAGGTGAAATCAGAGTCCATATCGAAAACAATTGTATTGGAGATGCTGTAAATAGAGCAACTTATGTTTTCGATAAATTGAAAATGAATAAAACAGAACTCCGAAATGGAGTTTTGTTTTACTTAGCTGTAAAAGCTAGAAAGTTTGCAATAATTGGCGATCAAGGAATCAATGAAAAGGTGCCAGAGAATTTTTGGAATGGTGTGAAGCAAACCATGCTCAACCATTTTAGAGAAGATGAATTTGCAAATGGACTTTGTGAAGGTGTTGTAAAAGCTGGTGAACAGCTAAAAGAACATTTCCCTCATCAGCATAATGATGTAAATGAACTTCCTGATGATATTTCATTTGATGAGAAATTGTAAATTATGAAAAAGCAAAATTTCTTTTTAAAACTCTTCTTAATTGCAATCTTTCCATTTTTTGGAATACTTACTTTAAATGCGCAAAACTTTCCTGAAAGACCAAGTCCCCCAAAATTGGTAAACGATTTTTCGGGAATTCTTAATTCTGATGAAGCCAAAACACTTGAGGAAAAGTTAGTAAAATTTAATGATTCCACTTCAACTCAAATTGCCGTTGTGACTTTAAATGATATAGAGGGAATGGACAAAGCTGAATACGCCCAGCGACTCGCAGAAAAATGGGGAATTGGTCAAAAGGGAAAGAGCAATGGAATATTGATTTTGATAAAACCAACAGGTGGGAAAGGCCAAAAACAGGCTTATATTGCAGTTGGTTATGGATTGGAACCAGTAATTCCTGATGCAATAGCTAAGAGGATCGTTGAAAATGAAATGATTCCCAATTTTAAAAATAATAATTTCTACAAAGGAATTGATAAAGCAACAAATGTCTTAATTTCTTTAGCAAAAAAGGAATTTACTGCAGCCCAATATCAAAAAAAATATGAGAAAAGTGCTTGGCTAAAATACCTGCCTTTTATTGCAATTATTCTCATCTTTTTGCTGCTAAAAATTGTTGGAAGAGCTCAAAAAAACATCAATTCACGAGGTAGTAGTTTGCCATTTTGGACAACATTATGGTTGTTTAGCGGATCCGGAGGTGGAAGTGGTGGTTCGGGTTGGGGTGGTGGTAGTTCTGGTGACAGTGGTTTTGGTGGTTTTGGTGGAGGTAGTTTTGGTGGAGGTGGCGCTGGTGGAAGCTGGTAAAAATTTCTTTAATTATTCATTTGTTTTGTAAATTTTATTATTTAGATTTGTTCTACCAAAAAAGAACAAATGAATTCAATACTCAGAATTACTTTTTTTTCATTTTTCATTTTTATTTCCATACATTTTTTATCTGCCCAAACTTCGGAAGAGTTTTACAATCAAGGCATAAATAAGTCTTTATCCTCAAATTTTCAGGAAGCAATTAACGATTTCACCAAGGCAATAAAATTAAAGCCTGATTATATTGATGCCTTCCTTTTTAGAGCCATTACTTACGATAAATTAGAAAAATATCAAAAAGCAATTGATGATTTTTCGACGGTAATTGCTTTGCAACCAAATGCTGCTGACGCCTATTACAATAGGGGAATGGTTTATGAAAAACTTTCTAAATTCAATGAAGCCATTAATGACTATACAAAAACCACAGAATTAAATTCTCAATTTATTCAAGCTTACCTAAAAAGAGCTACAGCCAATGAATCTCTTTTTAAACTTGATGCTGCAATAGAAGATTATAAAATTATCAATCAACTTGCTCCAAAATACAAAAACGCTTATTTCAATTTGGGTGTAATTTATGATGAGCAAGAAGAATATGCTTCTGCCATTGATAATTATACAAAAGCAATTTCTATCGACTCAAATTATTCCGATGCATATTATAATCGGGCCAATGATTATGAATTAATTTCAAAAACTGAATTGGCATTGAAGGATTTTGCTAAAACGATAGCTATCGATAGCACTTTTTCAGATGCTTATTTTAATCGTGCTTTTATATATAACGAAATTCAGGAATACGAAAAAGCAATTCAGGATTATTCGAAAGTAATTCAATTTCAAAAAGATGCTGATGATGCATATTATAATAGAGGCTTGGCAAAAGTTGCCTCCGGAAAGAAAAAAGATGGTTGCATTGATGTCAAAAAAGCCGCAGAAATGGGCGATGAAGTAGCAAAAGAATATTGTAAAATAAACTGTGAAGAATAAAAATATCATTTATAGAATTTATCAAATGTATTATGATGGTTTTAAAAATATGACCATTGGCAAAAACCTATGGATCATTATTTTTATCAAATTGTTCATCATTTTTATTGTTTTAAAATTGATATTTTTCCCAAATTTTTTAAATTCAAAATTTACAACTGATAAAGAAAAGAGCGATTATGTAATTGAACAATTAACAAAAAATAAATAACAAAATTATGATTGAGAGTATTAATTTATCATTAGTCGATTGGTCCAGGGCGCAATTTGCGCTGACCGCAATTTACCATTGGTTATTTGTTCCTCTAACGCTAGGATTGACGTTTATTATTGCAATAATGGAGTCAATTTATGTGAAAACAGGGAATGAAGAATGGAAACGTTTAACTAAATTCTGGATGAAATTATTCGGAATTAACTTTGCTATTGGTGTAGCAACAGGAATTATTCTTGAGTTCGAGTTTGGAACAAATTGGTCAAACTACTCTTGGTTTGTTGGTGATATTTTTGGAGCACCTCTGGCCATTGAAGGAATTATGGCATTCTTTCTCGAATCTACTTTTATCGCAGTAATGTTCTTTGGTTGGAATAAAGTGAGTAAGAAATTTCATTTGCTTTCAACTTGGCTGGTGGCTATTGGCTCAAATCTGTCAGCACTATGGATTTTGGTAGCCAATGCATGGATGCAGAATCCAGTTGGAATGCATTTTAATCCAGAAACTGCCAGAAGTGAAATGTTGAATTTTTGGGAAGTTTTGTTTTCTCCGGTGGCGATGAATAAATTCCTTCACACAATTTCATCTTCATACGTGGTTGCTTCAATATTTGTGATAGCGGTTTCTGCCTGGTACTTATTGAAGAAAAGAGAACAACTTTTCGCGAAGAAAAGTATCATTGTTGCTGCAACATTTGGTTTGTTAGCTTCAATGTTTGTTGCTATGACAGGTGATGGGTCGGCATATCAAGTTGCTCAAAAACAGCCTGTTAAATTAGCTGCAATGGAAGGCTTGTATGATGGGAAAAATGGTGCAGGTTTAGTAGCTTTTGGAATATTGAACAGTAAAGCTAAAGCTGAAGCTGGTGATCCATTTCTCTTCAAAATTGAAATTCCAAAATTACTTTCACTATTATCTTATCGAAATATGGATGCATTTGTTCCAGGACTTAACGATTTGGTAAATGGAAATGAAGAAAACAAAATAATTTCAACAGATAAAAAAATTGAAAAAGGAAAAATAGCAATTAGTGCACTTGCTGCTTTTAAAGAAGCAAAAAAACTAAAGGACCTTGCAAAACAAGATTCAACAAGAAAAGTGTTTGAGGCAAATTATCAATATATTGGTTATGGTTATTTAAATAATGCCAAGGATATTTTACCTAGCATGCACGCTACTTTTTATAGTTTCCATTTTATGGTAATACTTGGTCTTTATTTTATTCTATTTTTCATAGTTATTTTATGGCTTTCATTTAAAAGTAAAATTGAAAATAAGCGTTTCTGGCTAAAAGCCGCTTTATGGGCTTTACCATTGAGTTTTATTGCTTCCCATTTGGGTTGGATTTTGGCCGAAGTTGGTCGTCAACCTTGGGCAATTCAAGATTTACTGCCAACATCTGTTGCAACTTCACATCTTGAAACTTCTACTGTGCAAATTACATTCTTCTTATTTGCAATATTATTCACAGCTTTATTAATTGCTGAAATTAAAATTATGTTAAAACAAATAAAATTAGGACCGAAAGGAGGCGATAATGTTTGAGAATCTTTCTATGTTATGTTTACAACAATACTGGTGGGTATTAAATTCAATACTTGGAGCATTATTGGTATTTTTAATGTTCGTTCAAGGTGGTCAAACTCTATTGGGCCAAATTGGGAAATCAGATGATGAGCGAAATTTGCTCGTTAATTCACTCGGTAGAAAATGGGAATTTACTTTTACTACTTTGGTAACTTTTGGTGGAGCCATGTTTGCTTCTTTCCCATTGTTCTATTCTACAAGTTTCGGTGGTGCTTATTGGGTATGGATAATTATCCTTTTCTCATTTGTGATTCAAGCTGTTTCTTACGAATTTAGAAGAAAACCAAATAATTTTTTAGGCACAAAAACTTATGATGCTTTTCTTTTTATTAATGGAAGTTTAGGTGTTATCCTAATTGCTGCAGCTGTTTCAACATTTTTTACTGGGTCTCAATTTTCAGTTAATGAATACAACCAATCGCAATGGGAAAATCCTTTACTTGGATTGGAAGCGGCTTTTAATATTACCAACTTGGCTTTAGGGCTTGCAGTTTTATTTTTAGCTCGTATTCTTGGTGCAATGTATTTTATTAATAACATCAATCATGAAGAAATAGAAAAACGTTCCAGGAAACAAATAATGTGGAATGCAATTCCATTTTTAATTTTCTTTTTGTTTTTTGTTTTTAGTATTATCACAAAAGACGGATTTAATTATGATCCTCAAACGAAAGTGGTTGCAATGGAAAGTTTTAAATATTTAAACAATCTACTTGCCATGCCAATTGTTTTGGTGATTTTCTTAATTGGAGTTGTTTTAGTGCTCTTAGGAATCTTTGTTTCAGCATTTAAAACCTCAAAAAAGGGAATATGGTTTGCAGGATTTGGAACATTTTTTACCGTTTTCGCATTGCTTTTAACTGCTGCCTTTAATCACACTGCATTTTATCCCTCAACTTTTGATTTGCAAAGTTCATTAACCATTGAAAATGCTTCATCAAGCCATTATACATTAACTGCGATGAGTTATGTTTCTTTATTTATTCCAGTTGTTTTGGTTTATATTTATTGGGCTTGGAAAGTTATTGATAAAAAGCAAATTGATATTTCAGAAATTAAAAATGACGATCATTCGTACTAAAAATTTATAAAATGGAAAATTATTTAAGTTCAATAATGTGGTTTCTAGGATGGCCCATTTTGATATTTATTTCTTATAAAGTGGTTTTTTTCGCAATAAAAAGTTTCGAAAAATCTCAACCGAAAGAAAATTAATTAGATACTGAAGCCCTGTTCTTTTTTGAAAATCGATTTCTTTTTTCTCAAGAATAGGGCTTTTATCTTAATTTAATTCACAACAAAAATTCTTACATGAATCTTTTTTATACACCTGATATCAATTCTGAAATTTATACTTTAACAGAGGATGAGTCGAAGCATATTATTCGGGTTCTTCGGATGAAAATTGGAAGTTTCATTAATCTCACAAATGGAAATGGGACTCTTTATAATGTCGAAATAATTGATGATAACCCTAAACGCTGCACGGTAAAAGTTGTTGATTTTGTTGAAAATTTTGGAAAAAGAAATTTCAAACTTCATATCGCGATTGCTCCAACAAAAAATCTGGAACGTATCGAATGGTTTTTAGAAAAGGCCACGGAAATTGGCATTGATGAAATTACGCCACTTATTTGTAGAAATTCGGAAAGAGATTCCGTGAAAATCGAAAGATTAAACAAAGTTGTTGTTTCTGCCATGAAACAATCATTAAAAGCATTTTGTCCGGTAATTAATGAGCCGATAAAATTTTCAAGTTTTATCAAAAATCAATCTTTTTCATCCAAATTTATTGCCCATTGTGCTGATGGAGAGAAGTTTTCATTAAAGGATAAATATCAACCAGGAAATGATACTTTAATTTTGATTGGTCCTGAAGGAGATTTCAGCATTGAAGAAATTAAACAAGCCTTTGATAATCAATTCGAAGAAATTCACTTAGGAAAAAGCAGATTGAGAACCGAAACGGCTGGAGTTGTGGCTTGTCAAATAGTGAATTTCCTGAATGATTAAATTTTTTCGTATTCTTTCAAAACAAAATTTCAAATAAAAAACCCATCAATATTTTTGATGGGTTTTTTTTAAACACTTAGTGTCCTTTGTACAAGCTCTTTGTGCCCTTTGTGGTTTAACTTGTAGAATTTAGAATGGCCAGAAATTATTATCGTACCATATTTCTTCCATTAATTCTTTGTTCAGGTCCATTAACATTTTTAAATGTCCTTTTTCCCAATTTGCCAAGAAATTGAATAATTCTTTTTCGCTTTCGTCTGTAGATTCTTTTGCTCTTGAAGAATAAACTTCGATGGCTTTGTTTTCCATATCAATAGCAGCAGAAATAGCAGCAGCTTCGAAACCAGCAGCAGAAATTTGTTTTTTGATATCCTTGTTTAAAATCATTTTTGCAATTTGATCGTCAGCAGTATGAAAATCATTTTTTACAAAAGTTTTGTTTTTTTCGTAATTAGAAAATTGTTTTGAAAGAAACTCGATATGAGAATTTTCTTCTTCAGCCATAATATTGAAAATATTACGAACGTCCATGCTTTGAGTTTGTTCGGCAACTTTTTCGTAAAAAGCTTTCCCTCTGCGTTCCATTAAAATCGCAGTTTTTAAAATGTCGGATGCAGTTTTTGTTTCCATTTTGATAATTTTATATGTTCAAATATCTTTGTTAATTAAGTTTTAACTATTGTTTTAATAAGTATCTGTATATGAGATTGCTTCATTCGCCAACCGGCGAATTCGCAATGACGTCATTGCGAGGGATGAACGACCGAAGCAATCTAAACTTCAGATTGCAATTTATTGTTATTAGATTTGAAACAAAATTAGGGAAAAATTCTACATGTAAACTACAAAAGTTTCTAAAACTTTTGTAGTTTTTCATTTGTTAAACTTTTGCGGTTTTTATTGATTTGCTGTTTTCGAAAATTTCCCTTACGTTTGTATTAAATAATGGAGAGTTCAAAAAATCCAATATTTGTCATTCAGAACGAAGTGAAGAATCCAAATTTTGTGTTATAGATACTTCGATTCCTCAGCATGACAATGTCAATATTTTTTAGAACTCAAAATCATAATTAGATTTCATAATTTATTGCCATGTCAGAAATCAACAAAAATAAAATAGAACAAATATTAACGGCACTTTTTGAAAAGTGGTCGGGTATTGTTCCCGAAAATATTGAGTCATTGCCAATGTCTGGTTCCAGCCGACTTTATTTTCGACTTTCAAATAATGAACATTCGGCAATTGGTGTATATAACGACGACAAAAAAGAAAACCTTGCCTTTATTAAATTTACTGAGAATTTCAAAAAATCGAATTTAAATGTTCCAAAAATCTACAGTGAAAACCTGGACGAAAACTGCTATCTTCAGGAAGATTTAGGAAATACGACTTTCTTCGAATTCATCAATCAGAAACGAGTTGGAGACGATTTTACTCAAGAAATCGTTGGCGTTTATAAAAATGTAATTGATAATTTACCTTTGTTTCAAATAGTGGCAGGGAAAACATTGGATTATTCTTATTGCTATCCTCGTAGCAGTTTTGATCAACAATCCATGGAATGGGATTTGAATTATTTCAAATATTATTTCCTGAAATTATCCGGAATTCCTTTCGATGAACAAAAGCTGGAAGATAATTTTCAAGTTTTTACAAAATTTTTGTTGAATACTGAAAGTAATTATTTTCTCTATCGTGATTTCCAGTCTCGGAATATCATGATTCATAATGATAAACCTTATTTTATCGATTACCAGGGTGGACGAAAAGGTGCATTGCAATATGATATTGCTTCTTTACTTTACGACGCCAAAGCCAATATACCAAATGCTGTTCGTGAAGAATTATTAAATTATTACATTCTTACTTTAAAGAAATATATTGAAGTTGACGAAAAGGAATTCAAGCAATCTTTTTATGGTTTTGTTCTGATTCGTATCATGCAAGCACTTGGGGCTTATGGTTTTAGGGGATTTTACGAGAAAAAAGAACATTTCCTTTTGAGCATTCCTTATGCGCTTGAGAATTTAAAGCATCTATTAAAAATTATCAATTTCCCAGTTGATGTTTCTTATTTATTGAAAATAATTAACGACATCACCAATAGTGAAAAATTGAAAAGTCTGAATGCTGGAAAAAAATTGAAAGTTGTTATCAACAGTTTCTCTTTCCATCGCGGCATTCCTGTTGATGAATCAGGAAATGGAGGCGGATTTGTATTTGATTGCCGTGCATTGCACAATCCTGGGCGCTATCCAGAATATAAAGAAGTTACCGGAAGCGATGCCCCAGTTATTGCTTTTTTGGAGAAAGAAGCTGATATCAAAGACTTTTTGACTAATGTTTTTTCTTTGGTAAATCAGTCGGTTGAAGTTTATTCGAAAAGAAAATTCGAAAACCTGATGATTAATTTTGGTTGTACGGGCGGACAACACCGTTCCGTTTATTGTGCCAACCAACTTGCAAAATATTTAAGCGAGAATTTTAAAAATATTGATGTGATTGTTAGACATCGCGAACAGGAAATTAAACTCAAATCACTATGAAGGCAATGATTTTTGCAGCCGGTTTGGGAACAAGGCTAAAACCAGTAACCAATTACGGTCCAAAAGCTTTGGTCGAAGTGAATGACCTTCCATTAATTGAGCACGTCATAATAAAGCTCAAAGCTGCTGGAATTACCGAAATTATTGTGAACGTGCATCATTTTGCTGACCAAATTATTGATTTCCTAAAGTCCAGAAATAATTTTGATATTTCGATGGCCATTTCTGATGAAACGGATCAATTGCTTGATACAGGCGGAGGATTGCAAAAAGCGAAATGGTTTTTTGATAACAATGAACCTTTTATTGTTTACAATACGGACATCATTTCCAATATTGATTTAAAAGAATTAATTCAGTTTCATAAAAACTCCAATAGCGTTGCAACTTTGGCAGTTAAAAATCGTGAAACTTCACGTTATTTTTTATTCAACAATCAAAATTTACTTTGTGGTTGGGAGAACAAAAAAACCGGTGAGCAAAAAATCAGCAGGAATGAAGAAAGTTTAAATTCATTTGCTTTCAGCGGAATTCAGGTGATTAATCCGGAGATTTTTGAATTGATTACCGAAACAGGAAAATTCTCGATTACCGATTTGTATTTGAGATTGGCTAAAACTAATAACATTTCTGGGTTTCAACACAACGAATCATTTTGGGTTGATCTGGGGAAATTGGAAGATTTTAAGGAAGCTGTAAGATTGATAAACAGTGCTGAAAAAGGTGAATTTTGAAAATTTATGATTTGGTGATTTTAGATTTTTAAATTAATGTCAAATTTAGATTGCTTCATTCGCCAACTGGCGAATTCGCAATGACGTCATTGCGAGGAGGAACGACGAAGCAATCTATAGACAGAATCTAAAAGATGCTGAAATAAATTCAGCATGATGGAGGGGGATTTCATTTTGCAAATCAAAAATCTAAAATAATCAATCATAAATAAAAACAGATAATTAGATTTTTATAAACAAATATTATTAATGCAAACCTTTTTAGAGCAAGTCGCCAACCACGCCATTACCAAATATGGCGATTCCATTTCGGAAGTATGTTTTGTTTTTCCGAACAGGCGCGCGGGCTTATTTTTAAAACGGCATTTGGCGGCTCAACTCAAAAAAACATTTTGGGCGCCTCAAATTTTTTCTGCCGAGGATTTTGTTGTTGAACTTTCGGGATTAAAAATTACTGATAATATTTCTTTATTGTTCGAGTTTTATAAAGTTCATCAAAAAATTGCAGCGACCAATGCTCAGGATTTTGATGGTTTTTCCGATTGGGGACAAATTTTGCTTCACGATTTTAATGATGTGGATTTGTATTTGGTAAATGCCAAATTACTTTACAATTATTTAAAGGAAACAAAGGAAATTTCTGAGTGGGATTTAAGTGAAGAAGGACTTTCTCCGCATCAAAAAAAATATATCGAATTCTATAGTTCGTTCTATCAATATTATCAAGAACTTCAAGGACTTTTATCTGCCAAAAATCTGGCATATCAGGGAATGGCTTTTCGGCAACTGGCGGAAAATATTGAACAAGTTGATGTTTCCAAAAAATGGAAGAAAATTATTTTTGCAGGATTTAATGCACTCAACAAAGCCGAAGAAAAAATCATTACAACGCTTGTAAATAATGGTAATGCTGAAATTCTTTGGGATACGGATTCTTATTATCTCGACAATAACTATTTTGAAGCGGGGAATTTTATTCGGAAATTCAATGCAAAATTTCCCGATCCGGAATTTAAATGGAAAAACAATTTCTATAAAAATGATAAAAAAATCATTAATATCATTGGCGTTGAAGGAAATATTGGTCAGGTGAAATATGCTGGAGATTTAATTGCAAGCAATCCCGAAATAAATGAAGACATCAGCAAAACTGCAGTGGTGTTGTCGGACGAAAGTTTGTTGATTCCATTTTTAAATTCCTTGCCCGAAAATGTGGATGCTCTGAATGTAACGATGGGTTATGGTTTAAGCCATTCCACTTTTTTCTCATTGGCAAATTCAATTATTGAACTTCATGATAAATCGGCAAAAATAAG
>JACAAW010000035.1 GCA_013377115.1 Bacteroidota bacterium
GTATTAATTTTAGTAAAAAATTAAACTATGAAAGAATTCAAAAACGTAAACGACATCCTCGATTTTGCAATCAAAGCAGAACAAGACGCCGTTGATTTTTATACAAGTCTTGCCAACCAAGCAAAAAACAATGAAATGAAACTTATTTTCGAGGAATTCGCTAAAGAAGAAGTCGCTCACAAAGCTCGTTTAGAGAAAATTAAAGTTGAACAAATTTTTGTTTTGGCCGAAGAAAAAGTAAACGACTTAAAAATCAGCGATTACTTGGTTGATGTAAAAGCTACTCCAGATATGAGTTATCCGGATGCTTTGGTTCTTGCTATGAAAAAGGAAAAAGCAGCATTTAAATTATATTCTGCTTTGGCTGCCAGAGCTACAGATTTAAGTTTGACTAAAATTTTTCAATCATTGGCATTGGAAGAATCAAAACACAAGCTTCGTTTTGAGATCGAGTATGATGATAATGTGATGAGAGAAAATTAATATTTTTAAAGCCAAATGAGAGTTTGGCTTTTTTTTTACAACTTTTTGCGAATGAAACCGCAAATAGTTGCTTCTTTTTGCGAATCGAATCGCAAATTGTCGAAAAACCCCGATAATTGTTGATAATAAAAAGGAACCGGAGTCGCCAAATTCTATTAGTTGGAAGTATTTCACACAAATCCCGAAACACGTAAGGTCTTTTTATTTTCTCAATTTTTAAAAATAACTCAAATAATTTGCAAAATTCCGTTTTAGTATATACTTTTGTAGTATACTAATTCAAATTATGAAAACACTATCTCTAAAACTGGATGACGCAGTTTTTTCCGAAACCGAGCAGGTTCTTTCCAAATTGAAGAAACCCAGAAATCGTTATATTAATGAAGCTTTGCTATATTATAACCGTCTTCAAAGGAAAAAATTATTGTCTAAATTACTCGAAGCAGAATCCAAACTCGTAAGTGAAGAGTCATTGAAAGTTCTTGCCGAATTTGAAAATCTGGATGAGTATGACTATTAAGCAATTTGAAATTTGGGTCGCCAATCTTGATCCACGGCATGGAACCGAAACGGGGAAAGTGAGACCTGTTCTTATTATTCAAACAGATTTGCTCAACAAAGTGCATCCTTCTACTTTAATTTGTCCAATAACAACAAATATACAAGCGGAAAGCGAAATTTTAAGAGTTCATTTAAAAAAAGGGACTGCAAAGGTAAAGGAAGATTGCGACATCATGATTGATCAGATTAGAGCAATAGATAATCGTCGCTTAGTTAGAAAGATTGGCGAGTTACCAAAAGAACTTTCCGAAAAAGTAAAAGAAAATATTTTGATAATATTCAATTTGGATTAAAAAAAGCAAACTCTTTTTTGGCGAAAAGATCTGTAAGAATTCTTCTCTTCTTAAATTTTCAAATCCAAAAAAAAATTCGTGAACCTAATCAATTTCCAATAACAGTAAACTCTGTCCTACGATTATTCGCTCTTCCCACTTCTGTAGCATTGCTCTCTAATGGTTTTGTTTCACCATAGCCTTTATAGGTTAATCTAGTGGCAACAATACCATTTTGAGTAAGGTAATCGTAAACGGCTTTGGAACGGTTTTGTGAAAGCGTTAAATTGTAAGCTGGTGCACCAACATTATCGGTATGCCCCCCAATTTCAATTTTCAACTTTGGGTTTTTATTCATTAAAGCTATTAGCCTTTTCAATTCTATTTGCGATTCTTCTTTTAAATCAAATTTGGCAGTTTCAAAAAAGATATTTTTCAGAACAACCTTCTCTCCTATTTTTATTGGATGTAGAGGAACATTTTTCAGAAAAGGATCGGTGTTGGAATGATTGTCAACAATGGTAAAATTATCTGAATAAAACAAAAATCCATCGGCTGAAACATTTAATGCATAATCCTTATTGGTTGGTATACAAACCAAAAACTCACCTTTTACTGGGTCGGAATAAGATTGAACTACAGTTTTGCCAGTCTTAATATCTATAAGCTCAAATTTCGCTTTTAACTTTTCTTTTGTAACGCTGTTAAATACAATTCCTTTCATATAATTTACTTTGAGAGGTCTTGCTTTTTCGTACAATTCAAAAGTATAAATATCAAATTTTCCTTTTCCACCATCAACATTGGAAGAGTAATAAGCAATATCGCCGTTTGCATTTACAATCAAACTTCTTTCGTCGGCCCAAGTATTTATTGGATAGCCTAAATTAACTGGTTTGGTCCATTCACCTTTTTCATTTTTCCTGGAATAAAAAATATCCATGCCGCCCATTCCAGTATGTCCATCAGAAATAAAATAAAGTGTTTGATCATCTGGATGAATAAAAGGCGACATTTCATTTCCAGTAGTATTTATAGAATCGCCAAGATTAATTGGTGCTCCCCATTCTTCATTATCATCTAAAATTGATTTCCAAATATCCACGCCACCTTTTCCACCGCCCCGCGAACTCACAAAATACAAGGTTTTTCCATCCGAAGAAATACTCGGTTGGGTTTCCCATTTGGCAGAATTTACAATCTTTCCTAGATTGGAAGGTTGAATCCAATTGGCACCTAAAATATCCGATTCATAAATATCGCAACTTCCGTATGCGCCTTCACGATTACAAGCTGCAAAAAACAACATTTTCCCATCAGGGGAAATTGATGGAGCACCTTCATTTCCAGCAGTATTTAATGGTGGTCCCATATTCACACCTTTTGCCCAAACTCCATTAACTCTTTTACTGATAAAAAAGTCTTCCTCAATCTCACATTTTTCACATAAAGAAAAGTCATCCTTTGGTCGGCCAACAGTATAAATCAAGGTCTGTTCATCTGCTATTAAGCTTGGTGAATGCTCTTCACTAGCAGAATTTATGCTATCGCCCATATTAATTGGCTTAAAACTTACTGGATTATTAATTGCATCAATTGCAAAATTTACAGATTTCAATAATCCTTCGGCCCTCATTTTATTTACCACGCTAATATTTTTGAACCCAAAGAAATAATCTAAATCTTTTTTCGCATCAAGATATTTTCCGATTCGCATTTCGGAACGTGACATAGTTAAATATATATTCTGAAAAAAATCCGGATCAATTGCTACCGCGGATTTATATGCAGAAACCGCCTTTTCAAATTTCTTGGTTTCATCATAAATATTTCCAAGCAACATCCATGCTTCGATGAATTTTTTATCATCTTCTAAAGCATCTAATAATTCCTTTTCTGCTTCGTCATATTTATAAACATCAAAAAAAGAAGTTGCCTTATCATAATGCTTAAGTGCTTTTTCATTTTTCGTTGAAAACTTATAGGATTGCGCTTTTGAAGTGCTTAGAAATAAACCAAAAACAAAAATTAAAATTATAAAAAATTTAATGCGCATAGTTTTCAAATTATTAATAATGTAATGATAATTTTGGGCTAAAGCCCAAGGTTTCCATTTACTTATTATCCACGACCTGAAGGTCGTGGCCATTTATTACATGAATTTTAAATAAAACATTTTTTTAAAACCATAATCAAAGATATAAAAAAACTAAGGGATATTCATATATTTATGACTTTGCAAGGAAATATTCCATTTTGGTGATTTCAAAATAAAATCGATAATCGCTGGAACCATTTCTTTACGTTTACTCCATTCTGGTTGCATAATTAAAAAACAATCTTCTTTAACAAGTTTAGCGTTATATTCAGCCCATTCAAAATCTTCGATGCTATGAATAATCACTTTTAACTCATTGGCTTTTTGATAAATTTCTTTCAAAGGTGGCGATTGTTTTTTTGGAGACAGGCAAATCCAATGCCAAAAACCAGTCAACTCTTTTGAGCCTGAAGTTTCAAGAAAAGTTTTCACTCCATTTCTTTTCAATTCTGAGCAAAGATATTCTAGATTATAAGTTAAAGGTTCGCCTCCAGTAACGACAACCGCTTTTGCAGGACAATCAACAATCTTTTTAATGATTTCGTCAGTTGAAGTAAGTGGATGTAATTTTGGATTCCATGATTCTTTCACATCGCACCAATAACAACCAACATCGCAACCACCAATTCGAACAAAATAAGCAGGTTTGCCTGTATTAAAACCTTCGCCTTGCACGCTATAAAAGTCCTCCATTAATGGAAGTTCTTTTCCTTCGGCTAATAAATTGGTTTTCGACAATTGAGAATTTTTAATAAAAATTATTTATAAACTTCCTTTTTGGCTGCTTTAAAAGTGTTCAGCAAAAGGGAAGCGATCGTCATTGGTCCAACTCCACCAGGAACAGGAGTTATGAAACTGCATTTTTTCGAAACTTCATCAAATTTTACATCACCAATAAGTTTGAAACCTGATTTGGTTAATTTGGATTCCACTCTATGAATTCCAACATCAATCACCACTGCACCATCTTTAACCATATCTTCGGTTACAAATTCAGGTTTTCCAATAGCAACAATTAAAATATCAGCTTGGCTACAAATTTCTTTTAGATTTTTTGTTTTGCTATGACATAATGTAACGGTACAATTTCCAGGATTGGTATTTCGTGACATTAAAATACTGATTGGAGTACCAACAATATTACTTCTTCCAAGAACAACACAATGTTTTCCTTCGGTTTCGATCTTGTATCTTTTCAATAATTCAACAATTCCAAATGGAGTTGCAGAAATATAGGAAGGCAAACCGATATTCATCCGGCCAACATTTACTGGATGAAAACCATCCACATCTTTTGAAGGCTTGATTCTTTCAATTATTTTATCGACAGAAATGTGTTTTGGCAATGGCAACTGAACAATAAATCCATCAATTTCCTCATCTTCATTAATGAAATCAACTACTTTTAATAATTCTGCTTCTGAAATAGTTTCAGGATATTTATAAAGTGAGGAAACAAATCCAACCTCATGGCATGATTTTTCTTTACTGGCAACATAAGTTTGACTTGCTGGATCCTCACCAACCAAAACTGCAGCTAAATGAGGAACTTTTGAGTTTGTATTTAATAATTTTTCAACCTCAGCTGCTATTTCAGCTTTGATATCATTTGAAATCTGCTTACCGTCTATTAATTCCATTTCTAAAATTTAAATATTTTATCTTCTTTGACCCTTCATCATTTTCATTAAGTTCTTTCCGCCGCCCGACATCATTTTCATCATTTTACGGGTATCTTCAAATTGTTTTATCAGTCTATTAACTTCTTGTATGTTGGTTCCACTTCCAATTGCTATTCTTTTCCTACGACTTCCATTTAATACTACAGGATTTTCTCTTTCGTATGGCGTCATTGAAGTAATAATTGCTTCAATTCCTTTAAACGCATTATCATCAATTTCAACATCTTTCATCGCTTTTCCCATTCCAGGAATCATTCCAACTAAATCTTTTACATTACCCATTTTTTTGATTTGTTGTAATTGCGCCAAGAAATCATTAAAACTAAATTGATTTTTTGCAATTTTCTTTTGAAGCCTTTTAGCTTCATCTTCATCAAATTGTTCCTGAGCGCGTTCAACAAGTGAAACAATATCACCCATTCCGAGAATACGATCGGCCATACGTTCTGGATAGAAAACATCAATGGCATCTAATTTCTCACCAACCCCAACAAATTTAATTGGTTTTTCAACAACAGAACGAATTGTAAGTGCTGCTCCACCTCTGGTATCACCATCTAATTTGGTTAAAACAACACCATCAAAATCTAAACGATCGTTAAATGCTTTTGCAGTATTAACGGCATCCTGACCAGTCATTGCATCAACAACGAACAATGTTTCTTGAGGATTAATGGCTTTTTTGATGGCAGTAATTTCATTCATCATTTGCTCATCAACAGCTAAACGACCAGCTGTATCAATGATAACAACTGCAAAACCTTTTTCTTTTGCATAACTTATCGCATTTTTTGCAATAGAAACTGGGTCTTTACTCTCAATTTGAGAATAAACCTCAACCCCAACTTGTTCTCCAAGGACTTTTAATTGCTCAATAGCAGCAGGACGATAAACATCGCAAGCAACCAGTAAGGTGTTGCGTCCTTTTTTTGTTTTTAAATAATTGGCCAACTTTCCAGAGAAAGTGGTTTTACCAGAACCTTGTAAACCAGCGATAAGAATAACAGCAGGACTTCCCTTAACATTAATTTCGGTTTTTTGACCACCCATTAATTCTGTTAATTCCTCATGAACAATTTTTATCATTAATTGACCAGGAGAAACAGATGTAAGAACGTTTTGTCCTAATGCTTTTTCTTTAATTTGCTCCGTAAAAGTTTTTGCTATTTTAAAGTTAACATCGGCATCAAGCAATGCTTTTCTAACTTCCTTAAGTGTTTCCGCAACGTTTATTTCTGTAATTCTACCTTGCCCTTTAAGGATCTTAAACGCCCTATCAAATTTATCACTTAGATTCTCGAACATAAAAAATATGGTTATTTTAATTTTGGACTACAAAAGTAAAAAAAAATTGCAATTATTAAGTGTATTTGTTGCATAAAGAACGAATAATTTTGAAAATTGATAAATTTAAAAACAGGGTAAAACCCCTTATAACTATTTTTTAAAAACAGGTTCTATAACGCTATTATTTCGGTTTACAAATTTTGAAATTTGTTAAAGAGAATCTCATTTCTAAATATTATAGCCATGAAAACAATAATGATTACAATCGCAATGGTTTTTGCGGGACATTCATGTTTTTCGCAAAATATTCCAAGTTTATTGAACAAAGCCATAAATTCTCATTTAGAAGGAAAGTATAAAAAAAGCAATCGATTTTGTAATAAAATTATAGGAGTTGATCCAGAAAACGAAACGGCTTTAAAACTTAGAGCTCAAAATAGCAATATTATTAAAAACCCAAATGGAAAAATTGAAGACTATTCAATTTCAATTAATTTTTATAAAACAAAAACAAAAGAAGCTTTGGTGATGCTTGGTGTTTCGAAACTAAAACTTGACAATCCAAAAGAAGCCTTAGAACATTTTAATGCTGCAATAAAAATTGACAACAAAAACCCAGAAACATATTATTATAGAGCCATTTCAAAAAATCTCATGAACGACAAAAATGGGGCTATAAAAGATTGTAATAAAGCCCTGCTTTTTAAATCTGAACATATTTCAGCTCTTAATTTAAGGGGTGAAATATTTTTCGCCACAGGAAAAATAAATGAAGCTATTCAAGATTTCACAAAAATTATTTCAATTGACAAAACCAATATTTTAGCCCTCAACAATAGAGGCAAAGCTTTTTTTTCATGCGGAAAAGTTAAAGAGGCAATTATGGATTATAATAATGCGATTCTAATAAACAATAAATTTCCGGAAATTTATTACAACAGATCTATCGCCAAATGCGAACTACATGAGTATGAGGATGCCATAATCGATTTAAACCGAGTTGCATTTTTAGAACCAGGAAACTCAGATGCTTTGAATGCCAGAGGATTAGCAAAAATGATGATAAAAGATTATTATGGCGCAATTGATGATTTTTCTTGTGCAATTGACAGGATGCCTTATGAGCAAGATGGTTATTTGAACCGTGGAAATTTATTAATGAATCTTGGAAAAAAGAACTTAGCAGAAATTGATTTAATCAATGCATCCATAAAATGCGAATAAAAAATGATTCTTATCAATCAACAAAAATTTAATACCGCTTCAACAGCGACAAAATGAATTAAATTATTTTTCATAAATTGAGTATAATTAAAATATTTTGTTGGGTTTAATTTATTTTTATAAATTAGTCCACGCAAATTATTTTAAAACCATACTCATGAAAACTAAATTAAATAAATACATCTCCATTTTCTCCCTTCTATTTTTTTTATTTACAATAACTAATATTCAAGGTCAAAGCAAAATCGCTACAGAGAAACTCAATTTTATCAATTCTCAATTCAAAGCTCATAACGCTTATGGCGTTCATTTTTGGATCGACATTAAAGCAAAAGCATTGAAGTCGGAATCAACTTATTTCATCATTACTTATCCAATGAATGAAGTAAGCTCATTTTCTTATAGTTCAGGAATTATAAAATTTGAATGTGGTAGTGGAAAATGCCTAAACAGCTATGATAAAGACATTAAATCTAATGATAGCAAGAGTGAATTCACCGTAAATTTGGACGTAAATGAAAGTACAGGAAATCAAGTCCGCGATGCGTTTTACGACTTACAAACCGAACTAAAAAAAGAATGGAATGGAAAAACCACAACTGTTAATAATTCAAAAGATTTTTCAAATAATCAAAATTTAATCTATATCAATAAGCAATTCGCTGCTTATAACCCATACAATGTCCATTTTTGGATTGATGCAAAAGAAAAAGCATTAATGCAGGAATCAACCTATTTTATTGTTACTTATCCAATCAACGAAATTGGAACTTTTAGTTTTAATAAAAAAATCATAAAGCTAGAATGCAGCAATGACAAATGCATTAGCAGTCTTGACAAAGACGATAAGAAAATAACACCAAAGAGCGAAAACACGATTAACCTGGATTGTGAGGAATCTATTGGGAGTTCAGTAGTTCAAGCACTTTATGATTTACAAAGTGAATTGAGAAGTGCCTGGGGATTAAAAAAGGTAACTAAAACCAATAATTACAATAATAGTTTAACTACAAAAGAAGATCACCTCAATTACATTAATAGTCAATTTAAACTTTACAATCAGTATGATGTACATTTTTGGTTTGATGCAAACGAGCAAGCTTTAAAGTCTGAATCAAAATACTTCATTCTTACTTATCCTATAAATAAGATTTCCACTTTTGTATTTAGTTCAGGTGTGTTAACTTTAAATTGTTCATCAAATGAATGCATTACCAGCTATGATAAGGATAGCAAAACTTCAAACTCAAAAAGCAGTTTTGGAGTCAATTTAGATTGTGATGCAGCGATTGCAGATAAAGTAGTTGAATCATTTTACGAATTACAAAAAATTCTCCAATCAGAATGGTATGGAAAAAAGGTGGTTAACAATATTAGCAACAATGTTACCAATTCTGGAAATACAAATTTGGATTATATTAATGAACAATTTAAAGCACATAATGCTTACGATGTTCATTTTTGGATAGATCAAGAAAGTGGTTCATTAAAATCTGAATCAAAATATTTTATTGTTACTTATCCTTTTATGGAAGTAAAAAGTTTTGATTTTAATTCTAATGTGATAACAATAACCTGTAGCTCTGGAGATTGTATCAGCAGTTTTGACAAAGATTATAGCACTACAAAAAAACAAGAAAGTTTTACTGTTAATTTAGATGTTGATAATGAAGTTGGACAAAAAGTTGCCCAAGCATTTTTGGATTTACAACTCGATTATTTATTAGAAGACATTTCCAACAATCTTCAAGATGTCAATAATAATAATAATAATAATATTTTGGATCCCCAGAGTAAGCAAAACTTAGATTATATCAATAAAGAATTCAAAAAGAACAATGCTTATGATGTGCATTTCTGGTTTGAAGACTCAAAAACCTTAAAATCAAAATCAATTTATTTTGAACTTTCTTACCCAATAGCTGAGATTGAAAAGGTGGTATATGAAAACCAAACCATAGAATTTAAATGTACTTCTGGAAGTTGTATTACCTGTGTTGACAATGAATCTGGGGCAAAAACTTACAAAGATTCTTTTGCTGTAAATTACACTTCAGACGAAAATGGAAATTTAATTGCCAGAAATTTTAATGCAATTATTGCAATCCTAAAAAAATAAATACTGATTTCACTAAATTAACTAAAAATGGCAAATCGCTTATTCAGAAAAAAATCAATTCATCTGCTCATGGCTGAAACAGCTGATGACGGAAAAGGTTTAAAAAGATCATTAACAGCTTTTAGTTTAATTGCTTTAGGAATTGGTGCTATTATAGGTGCCGGATTATTTGTCAGAACCGCAGCTGCAGCAGCAAACAATGCTGGTCCGGCAGTAACTATCGGTTTTATTATTGCAGGAATTGGATGTGCCTTTGCTGGTTTGTGTTATGCAGAATTTGCTTCAATGATTCCAATTTCTGGAAGTGCCTACACTTATTCTTATGCTACAATGGGAGAATTAATGGCATGGATAATTGGCTGGGATTTAGTTTTAGAATATGCATTAGGAGCTGCAACCGTGAGTATTGCCTGGAGCGAATATTTAAATAAACTTTTAAGTTATTTCGATTATCATATACCCTATGAATGGTGCCATTCTCCCTTTGAGGTGAGTACGGCAGGAGTTCATGGATTGATGAATATTCCTGCGCTATTTATTATCTTCTTATTGTCTTTGCTATTAATTAAAGGCTCCAGAGAATCATCATTTGTTAATGGAATTATTGTTCTTACCAAAGTTGCAATTGTTATTCTTTTTATTGTTTTTGGATGGTCTTTTATAAATCCAATTAACCATACACCTTTCATCCCTGAATCAAGTATTTATGTTGACGGACAAGGCGTTTCTCACAATTTTGGTGGTATTTTAGGAATTTTAGGTGCTGCAGGTGTTGTGTTTTTTGCATTTATAGGATTTGATGCCGTTTCAACTGCAGCCCAAGAAACTAAGAATCCCAAAAAGGCAATGCCTATTGGAATCCTTGGTTCCCTTGCGATTTGTACAGTTCTTTATATCTTATTTGCTTATGTTTTAACAGGTGTTTCAAGTGTTGATGATTTTCGAAATGCAGGAAAGGAAGCCTCTGTTACTTATGCAATTCAAACATACATGACAGGCTACGGATGGCTGGGCAAGCTTGTTACAGTTGCTATTCTTGCAGGATTTTCATCCGTAATTCTTGTTATGCTTTATGGACAATCTAGAGTTTTTTATTCTATGAGTAAGGATGGTTTAGTTCCAAAAATCTTCTCTGATATTCATCCAAAATACAGAACACCTTATAAATCAAATATTCTTTTCTTCTTATTTGTTGGAGTTTTTGCATCATTTGTTCCACAAGACATAGTTGGAGATATGACCAGCATAGGAACATTATTTGCTTTTATTTTAGTATGCATTGGCGTGTTAGTAATGAGAAAAACAAATCCAGAATTACCTAGACAATTCAAAACTCCTTTTGTCCCTCTTGTCCCAATTTTAGGCGTTATTGTTTGCGGAGCGATGATTTATGGTCTTGGCTGGGCAAACTGGTCAAGATTATTGATTTGGATGGCAATTGGTTTTGTAATTTATTTCGCTTATAGCATCAGAAAAAGCAAATTAAATAAAGATAAAGATTCATAAAGTTAATATTTTCTATGTCTGAAACCTCAACTGGATTTCGTAAAAGCCTCAATTTATTTGACTCAACTGCCATTGTTATTGGCTCAATGATTGGCTCCGGAATATTTATTGTGAGTGCAGATATTTCAAGAACACTTGGATCACCCGGTTGGCTTCTAATTTCATGGCTATTAGCTGGATTTCTTACAATTATAGCAGCTTTAAGTTATGGCGAATTGGCAGCAATGATGCCAAAAGCTGGTGGCCAATATGTTTATCTTCGAGAAGCTTACAATCCAATGAGTGGATTCCTTTATGGTTGGACTCTTTTCACAGTAATACAAACTGGAACCATTGCAGCTGTTGGAATGGCTTTTGCAAAATTTATGGGAGTATTATTTCCATGGTTTTCAGAAAAAAATATATGGCTAGACCTTGGTTTCATTAGTTTTAATACGGTTCAAATTTTAGCAATTGCCTCAATCTTACTCCTAACATTTTTAAATTCAGGTGGAATAAAAGCAGGGAAAATAATCCAAAATAGTTTTACAGTCACGAAACTTTTAGTAGTTCTCGGCTTCCTAATAATCGGTCTGTTTTTTGCCTCAAACAGCGATGCAATTAATTTCAACAAAAGTATTTTTTGGGATACGGTACAAGTAAATAAAGATGGATCAACAACAAGTATTTTAAGTGGTTTTGCAATTATTGCTGCCTTAGGAACCGCAATGGTTGGGACATTATTTTCATCCGACGCATGGAACAATATTACTTTTACTGCTGGCGAAGTTATTAATCCAAAAAAAAATATCCCGCGTAGTTTGTTTCTTGGAACTGCAATTGTGACAATTATCTACATTCTTGCGAACATTGTTTATCTTCAAGTTTTGCCGTTAAGAGGAATTCATGATGGGGCGAATGTTGTTGAACGAGGAATGCAGTTTGCAACTGATGATCGCCTTGGAACTGCTGTTATGAGCAATATTTTTGGTAATAGTGCAGCGATAATTATGGCAATTTTTATTATAATCTCAACTTTCGGTTGCAATAATGGTTTAATTTTATCTGGCGCCAGAGTTTACCACACCATGTCGAATGATGGACTTTTCTTTAAAAGCGCTGGGAAATTAAATTCGAAAGGCGTACCATCAATTGGTTTATACATCCAATGTTTTTGGGCTGCTATTTTATGCCTGTCTGGAAAATATGGCGACTTACTTGATTATGTAGTTTTTGCTGTGCTCATTTTCTACGTTCTTACAATCGCAGGAATTTTCATTTTAAGAAAAAAGAAACCAAATACTGAAAGACCTTATAAGGCATGGGGCTATCCTATCCTGCCTGCACTTTATATTTTAATCGCTTCATTAATAATGATAGATTTACTGATTTACAAACCAAATTATACCTGGCCAGGATTAATAATAGTTTTAATAGGCATTCCAGTATATTTTATCTGGCAAAAAATAAATAATAAAAATTAGTCGAACAATAATAATTTGTATGTTTACAAAAAAATAACTCCTATGAAAAAAACCTCCGCATTTATTTGCTCTTTGTTTATTATTTTGTGTATTAATTTTTCTTTTGCCCAAAAGAATATTTTGAAACTCTCTCAAATTGCAACCTTCAAAAACAATTCTGATTGGTTAAAATTCAAAGCAAATAAAAAGTTAAATCCTGAAACTTTAATAAATGACAATCTCGAAGCTTTTGGACTTACGAAAACAAATAATGTAAAAAACATTGCAAAAACCTCAGATAATTTGGGTTTCACACATTATAAATTCCAACAATATTATAATGGAGTTAAAGTAGAAAATGCAGTTTATCTTATTCATGCAAAAAACGGAATCGCCGTTTCTGGAAATGGAAATACTTATTCTGGAATAAATGTGGGCATCGTTCCAAATTTTTCGTCTGAGAAAGCTATTCAATATGCAACAAAACATATCAACGCTGAAAAATACATGTGGGAAAATCAAGCAGAAGAGAACTTGCTTAAAACCATGAAAAACAATTCGAAAGCAACTTATTTTCCTCAACCAGAATTAATTATTCTCAAAGACAAAGCCAATTACAAGCTTGCATATAAAATGTCTGTATATGCTCAAAAACCAATCAGTAACAACTACGTATTTGTTGATGCTCAGAATGGAGAAATAATAAAAACCATAAACAGAATTCAAAATACCGATGTTCCTGGTATTGCACATACAAAATATGCTGGAACACAAAATATCATTACTGATTCTGTAGGTCCTGGAGTTTATAGACTCCGAGAAACCACAAACGGTGGAGGTATTCAAACATTCAATATGAACCAAGGAACAAATTATGGTGCATCAGTTGATTTTACTGATACAGATAATGACTGGAATAATGTTAATGCTCAACAAGATGAAGCAGCTACTGACGCACATTTTGGAGCCGAAAAAACTCTTGCTTATTTCAAACAAAAATTTAACCGAGATAGTTATGATAATGCTAACGCAATTCTTTACGGTTTTGTGCATTACGATGTAAATTACGCAAATGCATCTTGGGATGGTGTTAGAATGACTTATGGCGATGGAGATGGCTCACAATACTCAGCTTTGACTTCACTAGATGTTGCTGGTCACGAAATTTCTCATGCTGTTACAGAACATTCTGCAAATCTTATTTATCAGGATGAATCTGGTGCACTTAATGAATCATTTAGTGATATATTTGGAACCTGTATCGAATTTTTCGCTGATTCTGCTAATGGTGACTGGTATATTGGCGAAGACTTCGACTTGACTGGTGCCAATGGTTTTAGATCAATGTCCGATCCAAACTCAAAACAAAACCCTGACACCTATTACGGTCAATATTGGGTTACTGATGGCTCAGATATGGGTGGAGTTCATACCAATTCTGGAGTACAAAATTATTGGTTTTATTTACTTTCAGATGGAGGAATTGGAACCAATGATTTAGGCAGAACATACAATGTTACTGGTATTGGTATTGATTCAGCTGCACAAATTGCATACAGAAACCTAACAGTATATTTAACAGAAAGTTCAAATTATATGGATGCCAGACAGGGTGCTATTGCTGCAGCAGAAGACCTTTATGGCTCATGTTCAATGGCAGCACAACAAACTGCAAATGCATGGTATGCAGTTGGAGTTGGTTATCCAATTGCTGAAAACGATATTTGGGTATTAGGAATCACATCTCCAGTGACAGGTTGTGGAGTAGGAACAGATTATACTACAGTTCAATTATTAAATAATGGTTGTTCCACAGGAATAACCGCTGGCGACACAATTCCTGTTTTTTATAGAGTTGATGGAACTTCTATTATCGGAGACAGTATTATTTTGGTCTCTAATTTCAATCCTGGCGATACATTGACATACACAATTCAAAATCCATTTACATATTCCATTGGAGTCCACACAATTGATGCTTGGACCAAATATTCACATGACCCTGAAGTGTTAAATGATACCATTTACGGATATTCATTTGAAAATAAACTACAACAAAATATTGATGTAGGTGTTACTAAAATTCTAAGTCCTATTTCTGGCTGTCATTTAAGCAATATTGAACCTGTAAAAATTCAAATTAGATTCTTTGGTTGTGATTCACTTGCAGCTGGAGAAAATATTGCTGTTGGATATAAAATTAACAGCGGAACAGCAATTTTAGACACCATTGTTCTTCCTTCATCAATATTCCCTGGTGATTCTGTTGAATTTACTTTCTCAACAAAAGCAGATCTTTCGGCTTCTGGTTCTTATAATTTCAGTGCTTGGACACAATTCGACGTAGATACTTTAAATACCAATGATGGGATTACCAATTACATTGTTAAAAATCCTATTTCACTTTCTAATGACACTGTAACTTTCGAAGAATCTAACATCAATAATATGATAGTTATTAATACAACCACTCATTCTCATGCAGCAGTTTCTACTCAGGCTCACAACACTGGAGCAAAAGGATTTTTGATGACAGGAGGAAATGCAATGGATATTATCAACATTTTAGAATTTCCAAATGGATCAAATACATGGCAAATAAATAGTTTCTTATCTGCAAAAGTTTCTTTCTGCGTGGATGCTACAGCATGGACAACAGCAAACATGCGTTTCGATTTAAAACAAACTTTTGGAAAAACAGCCTACGAAATGTTTTTAGGAGCAGGAAATGATTATTCTGTTGCAAGTAATTTAAGAGTTTTGGTAAACGGAGTACAAAAAGGAGGAACTTACAATCCTACTTTGGAAAGTACAGATCCTTTTGCAACCCATTTGATAAATCTTGATGCTTACGCTGGTACAAATTTCACCGTAACTTTCGAAACTAGAAATATTTCAAAAGACACGATTATTTTCACAATGGATAATGCTTATTTGGATAATATTTGCTTTAGCGAATTACCACAAAATAGTATTGAAGAAGTTTCTAATGCATTCCAAAACATGAGTGTTTCTCCAAATCCATCAAACGGACTATTCAATTTACAATTTGATGCTATCAAAAACACGAATGTTGAAATTCAGGTTTTAGATGTATTGGGAAGAAGCATTCGTAATGAAAACTATAATGCAACTGCAGGATTAAATAGAATGGCCATTGATTTAGGTGTTCAACCAAAAGGAGTTTATTTCTTAAGACTTCAATCTCCTAATGGCTCAGTAGTAAAGAAAATAATAAAAGAATAATTAAAAAAAGTTGGAAAATGATTGGTACTATAGCAATCATTTTCCATTTTATAAAAGCTGTCGATTCTAAAAAAAGACTTTAACAATAGAGGGGCTGCCACCCTTGTTAATAAAATAATAGTTAGTTTCTTTTGCATTAAAATCCTTTAAGTATGAAGAACCTTCTTAAATTTATCGTTGCAGGATTTATGATTTTAATGATTTCATCAGAATTTATCTCCGCACAAGACATCCATTTTTCTCAGTTTAACAATTCGCCTCTTACTTTAAATCCGGCAAATACCGGAGCATTTACAGGAAGTGTTAGAGCAATTCTTAATTACAAAGATCAATGGGGAAAAGTTGCAGCACCTTTCAAAACTTATGGATTCTCATGCGACGGAGGACTATTTAGAAACAAATGGCAAAATGGTTATATTGGTGTTGGAATTTCTATTTTCAACGATAAGGCTGGTGACTCAAAAATGCAGCAAACTCAAGCAAATATTTCCTTATCTTGCATTCGCAGGTTAAATAAAAACAATAATTTAACAGCTGGTATTCAAGGTGGATTTGCTCAAAGAAGTGCCAATTTAACTTCATTATCATGGGATAGTCAATATGATGGAATGGCATATGACCCAACTTTACCATCTAATGAAACCAATGCAGGAACTTTCTCTTATCAGGATTTTTCAGGTGGATTATTATGGAGCTATGGAAGAGGCGAAATGTACTCAACTGCGAACGATCATTTAAGTTTTAATGTTGGAATTGCAATGCATCATATCAACAAACCACACCAAACATTTATCGGACAATCAGATAAAATGTATTCGAAAATTATTTTTCATGCAAGTACAGTCATTGGTTTAAAAAACACCAATATTTCAGTAGTCCCTGGAATATTTACAGCATTTCAAGGAAAATCAAAGGAAATTCTTTTGGGTTCTTTGTTTAAATATAACTTAAAAAGCGCTTCTCATTATACTGGTTTTGTAAAAGGTTCTGCTTTGTATTTTGGAGCACATTACAGATGGGCAGATGCTTGGGTGGTTCAAGCTCAATTAGAAATTCACGATTGGTTGTTGGGTGTGAGTTATGATGTTAATACATCTGCCTTAAAAACTGCCAGCAGAGGATTGGGAGGTCTTGAAATTTCATTGAGATTTATCAATCCATTCGGACAAGGAAGTAGCGCAAGCAACAGAAATGCTAGATTCCTTTAATCCTTTAAGAAATACTTACTGTTTACTGAATCCCTTACTAATTAAATCTTTATATACATGTCCGTAATTGTCTAAACACCAATTATGGAGAGACTCAACTTGGGCATTATCGTTCTCTAGCCATGAAATAAATTTCCGAAGTTCCTTCTCGAAAAGAGAACTGTCGAAGCTTACTTTTGTAAGCACACTTTTTGATAGTTCGAACATAGATTTCATTTTAGTATATTTCTTAAAATTACCATTTATGTAACGTGAAGGTAAGCGCAAAATTGCCCTTTTTTACCAGGTACTATTACGTATTAACAAAATTTAAGATATACAGAAACCTACATTCTTTCAGGAACCTCTATTCCCAATAGATTCACTGAAATTTTAATCACATTTGCTGTAAATGCAGATAGGTGTAAACGGAATTTCAAAAGCGCAAGGTTTGGTTCTTTTAGAATTGGAATCTCATGGTAGAATTGATTGTATTCCTTTGCCAATTCAAAAACATAATTTGCAATAATTGCAGGACTTAAAATATCGCCAGCAATTTTCACAACTTGAGAAAATTCGTAAAGTAATCTCAACAATTCCTTTTCTTTCGGAAGTAAGGCAATTTCTTTCGCATCTAAAACTTCTTCAGAATTATATTGTGCTTCAGCTTTTCTCAATACTGACTGAATTCTTGCGTAGGTATACTGAATGAATGGTCCGGTATTTCCATTAAAATCAATTGATTCTTTTGGATTAAAGACCATATTTTTTGTTGGATCAACTTTTAAAATAAAATATTTCAAAGCTCCTAAACCTATCATACGATATAGTTCATCAGCTTCCGCTTGAGAAAAATCATTGGTTTTACCTAATTCTTCGGTGGTTTGCTTTGCAGTGGAAATCATTTCATCAATTAAATCATCAGCATCCACAACAGTTCCTTCACGAGATTTCATCTTGCCTTCAGGAAGTTCAACCATACCGTAAGATAAATGTTGAATTGCATCAAACCAATCTTTTCCTAATTTTTTCAGGACCAATTTCAAAACATCAAAGTGATAATTTTGTTCGTTTCCAACAACGTAAATCATTTTTGAAGGAAGCATTTCATCGTATCTCAGTTCTGCAGTTCCCAAATCCTGAGTCATATAAACTGAGGTTCCATCTGAACGAAGTAATAGTTTTTCATCAAATCCATCGGCTGTTAAATCAGCCCAAACAGAATTGTCTTCTTTCTTATTTAAAGTTCCTTTTTGTAAACCTTCCTCAACTAATGATTTTCCGAGCAAATAGGTTTCTGATTCATAATAAACTTTATCAAAATCAACACCCATTCTTTTATAAGTTACATCAAATCCTTGATAAACCCAAGCATTCATTTTTTTCCATAAAGCAATAACCTCTTCATCATGATGCTCCCATTTCAGAAGCATTTCCTGTGCTTCAACAATCAATGCTGCTTGTTTCTTAGCATCATCTTCAGAAATTCCAGTGGAAACTAATTCAGCGATTTGTTCTTTGTAATGCTTATCAAACAATACATAATATTTCCCAATCAAATGATCGCCTTTTAATCCGGAGCTTTCAGGACTTTCTCCCTCACCCCATTTTTGCCAAGCCAACATTGATTTGCAAATATGAATTCCACGATCATTAACAAGATTTACTTTAATTACATTTTGACCATTTGCTTTTAAAATATTTGCCACAGAATATCCAAGTAAATTATTTCTGATATGGCCTAAATGCAAAGGTTTATTAGTATTTGGAGAAGAGTATTCAACAACAATGGGTTTTGAATTTCCACTATTTTCATCAGTTCCGTAAGTAATCGAATTTTTGTTTTCGAAAAAGAAATTTACCCATTCACTTTCATGAAATTCGATATTTAAAAATCCTTTAATAACATTAAATGATTTAATAATTGGTAATTCTGCTTTTAAGAAATCACCAATTTCATTTGCTGTTATTTCTGGAGATTTTTTCGATGATTTTGTGAATGGAAAAACCACTACGGTGAAATCACCAATAAATTCTTTTCTTGTTTTTTGAACGCTAACTAAATCTGAGGAAACTGTTTGTTGATAAAGAGAATTGATAGATTCACATACCTTCTCTGCAAGAATTTTTTCGAACATTTTACGAAATAAAAATAAAAAGCAAAGTTAGGTAAATTTTTCTAAAAGAAAAAAAATTAAAATAGGTGAAACCCCTATAAGCAATACGGGTATTGACTTATAAAAGTTTGTAACAACCAGTTAAAAAATTGTTAATAAATTATTAAATTGTAAACATTTGGTTTGCAAACTTAAACATCTATCTTTGTCAAAATTATTAACAAACATCCCTAAAAACGAAAGTTTATGGAAATGAAGAAAAAAAATATCATCATTATTGGTGCAGCTGGAAGAGATTTCCACAATTTCAACACTTACTTCAGAGACAACGAAGAATTTAATGTTGTTGCATTTACCGCCGCTCAAATTCCTGACATCGACGGAAGAAAATATCCTGCTGAATTAGCTGGAAAATTATACCCAAGTGGTATTCCAATTTTTGCTGAAGAAGATTTGGTAAAATTAATTAAAGAAAAAAATGTTGATACTTGTATTTTCGCATACAGCGATGTACCTTATCAAAGAGTAATGAACATCAGCTCAATCGTTAATGCTGCTGGTGCAAACTTTTCTTTATTAGGACCAAAAGAAACTCAAATAGCAAGTACAAAACCAGTTATTGCTGTTGGTGCAGTTAGAACAGGTTGCGGAAAAAGCCAAACTTCAAGAAGAGTTATCGAATTATTGATGGCTCAAGGTTTGAAAGTTGTAGCTGTTCGCCACCCAATGCCTTATGGCGATTTAGTTGCTCAAAAAGTTCAACGTTTTGCAACAGTTGAAGATTTGAAAAAACACAAATGTACTATAGAAGAAATGGAAGAATACGAACCACACGTTGTTCGTGGTAACGTTATTTATGCAGGAGTTGATTATGAAGCAATTCTTCGTGAAGCAGAAAAAGAAGCTGACGTTGTTCTTTGGGACGGCGGAAATAATGACTTCGCATTCTACAAACCAGACTTAATGATTACTGTTGTTGATCCACACAGACCAGGTAACGAATTATCATACTATCCAGGAGAAACTACTCTTAGATTGGCTGACGTAGTTGTTATCAATAAAATGGACAGTGCTGCTCCAGAAAGTATTCAAATAGTTAGAGAAAGTATTGAAAAAGTAAACCCAACAGCTATCGTTATTGATGCAGCTTCTCCACTTACTGTTCATAACCCTGAATTAATCAGAGGAAAAAGAGTATTGGTTGTTGAAGACGGTCCAACTTTAACTCATGGCGAAATGAAACTTGGTGCTGGTACTGTTGCTGCTAGAAAATTTGGCGCAAAAGAATTAGTTGATCCTAGACCATTCGTAGTTGGTAAATTAGCTGAAACTTTCAAAATCTATCCAAATATTGGTACTTTAATGCCAGCAATGGGATACGGTGACCAACAAATCAGAGACTTAGAAACATCTATCAACAATACAGATTGTGATTCAGTTGTTATTGCTACTCCTATTGATTTAAATAGACTTATCAAAATCAACAAACCATCTACAAAAGTAGATTATGAATTACAAGAAATTGGTAGCCCTGACTTAAAAGGTGTTATTTGTGATTTCATCAAAAAACACAATCTCACTAAAAAAGAAGGTTGCAGCTGCTGCAGTTAGTATTTTATTTAAAGCGACGTTTATCGTCGCTTTTTTTTTGATTAATAATTAATAATAAACCAAAAAAAGAGAAAATGAAAAAAAGAAGTTTAGTTTCTATTAACGATTTTACAAAAGAAGAACAACTAAGCATTTTAGAATTAGCAGAAAGTTTTGAGAAAAACCCAACTCGAAAAATTTTAGAAAATCATGTTGTTGCTACTTTATTTTTCGAACCCTCAACACGTACCAGATTAAGTTTCGAAAGTGCAGTTTCCAGATTAGGTGGAAAAGTGATTGGTTTTACAGATGCATCTTCTTCAAGTGTGTCAAAAGGCGAATCTCTTAGAGATACCATAAAAACTGTTTGTAGTTATTCGGATTTAATTGTTATGCGTCACCCACGCGAAGGCAGTGCCCGATTTGCTAGTGAAGTTTCATCAGTTCCAATTATCAATGCTGGTGATGGCGCAAATCAACATCCAACGCAAACTTTACTCGACCTTTACACAATTAAACAAACTCAAGGCAAATTAGACAATTTACACATTGCATTTGTGGGCGATTTGAAATATGGTAGAACAGTTCACTCTTTAGTAATGGCATTATGCAATTTCAATTGTACTTTCCATCTTGTTTCTCCATTGGAATTGAAATTACCAAGTTCAGTAAAAATTCATATCAAAGAAAAAAACTTAGTATACCATCAATATACCAGCATTGAAGAAATCATTGGTAGTGTTGACATTTTATATATGACACGTATTCAAAAAGAGCGTTTCTCAGATCCTATGGAATATGAAAAAATTAAAAATGCTTATATTCTAAGAAATGCGATGTTAGAAAACACCAAAGAAAATCTCAAAATTTTACATCCACTTCCTCGTGTAAACGAAATCAATGAAGATGTTGATGACAACCATAAAGCTTATTATTTTGAGCAAGCACTAAACGGTGTTTATGTAAGACAAGCTTTATTAGCAAGAATCTTAGGAGTTGTATAGTTTTTTAATAATTGTAAAATTTAAACATAATATAAAATGAGCGAATCAACAATGAAAGAGTTCAAAGTTTCAGCGATTGAAAACGGAACTGTGATTGACCATATACCAGCAAAAAGCGTATTCCAAGTTATCAAAATGTTGAATCTTGAAAACTTCAACGACCAGGTTCTTTTCGGCACCAATTTGGAAAGCAAAAAATATGGAACTAAGGGAATAATTAAAGTAAGCAACAAATTTTTCAAAAGCGACGAAGTAAACAAAATCGCACTTGTGGCTCCTTCTGCAACCTTAATTGAAATTAGAAATTTCGCAGTTGCTTCAAAAACTGTGGTTCAGGTTCCAAATGAAATTGTTTCCATTGTGAAATGTTTCAATCCAAATTGCATTACCAACCACGAAAATATCGTAACTCAATTCAATGTCATTTCAAAAGATGAATTGAAATTGCAATGTTTGTATTGCGAAAAAATAACCGATAAAAAAACAATGGTTATCAAATAAAAACAAAAAGCCCTGTAAAATTAATACAGGGCTTTTTTATGCTATTCTGATTTTTAAGCACTGTTTCAGTGAGATTGTATTTTCAATTTCTTTTTTACTAATTTCGCTTTTGAAATTATCAGGTCGAGAATTAAAAATGCAAAATGAGTTTTATATTTAAGTCTTCCTACAAATATCTTTTTTTATTCAGCCTTTCAATTTTCCTGATAACGTCCTATTTTAGTGAAGGCTACCTTCATCCTGATGAACATTTTCAAATTTTAGAATTTGCCAATTATAAACTTGGAAACACACTTAGCACAGATTTGCCTTGGGAATTTCATGAGAAAATACGACCAGCATTACAACCAACAATTGCTTTTGTAATTATTAAAGCGCTAAACATTATTAGTGTCAAAAATCCATTTACGATTGCATTCATTTTAAGATTCTTTACAGCAATTTTAGCTTGGTTCGTTATTTCAAAGACCTGTCTATTACTAATAAAAAACTTTCAATCGGAAATTGGGAAAAAGATTTTCCTGCTTTTAAGTCTGTTTTTGTGGTTCATCCCTTTTATCAATGTCCGTTTTTCCTCCGAAAACCTCTCAGCAATAACATTTCTTGGTGCAATTTATCTTATCCTAAAATTCTTTAATGAATCTTCTTCAAAGAAAATATGTTCATTAGGTTTCGCAGGATTTTTATTAGGACTTGCATTCTTTTTCAGATTTCAAATTGCATTTGCAATATTTGGACTTGCATTGTGGTTATTGATAATTCAAAAAGTGAATTGGAAACAAATTCTTGTTCTGGTGCTTGCTGGTTTATTATCAATTTCATTTTGCATTTATTTAGATTATTGGTTTTATGGAGGATTTGAACTAACTCCAATTAATTATTTTTTCTCAAATATTGTTGAAAACAAGGCAGCAAATTGGGGAATCACGCCTTGGTGGAATTATTTCAACTATTTTATTCTTCAAGCAATTCCACCAATAAGCATCATTCTTTTAGGATTTTTCTTTTGGGGAATATTTAAAAAACCAAAGGACATTTTTGTTTGGTGTATTCTTCCATTTCTGGTTGCACATTTTGCAGTTGGTCACAAAGAAATGAGGTTTTTGTTTCCCATAGTATTTGGTTTCATTTATATTATTTCAATAGGCATTGACCAATTTATTATCCGAAGAAAATTTGAGAAACTAGCTCGCATTGTCTTCATTATTTGTGTAATAATAAATATTCCATTATTGATTGTAAAAATGATTACACCCGCCCAGGAAGCGATTGCATATTATAAATTTTTATACAATACAAGTCAAGAGAAGCAAGTGACATTATTATGCACCGAAAAAAGTGTTTATGATTTAGTTGGAGTAGAAGTTAATTTTTATAAATCAGGAAATGTAAACTGCCTCGTATTTAATAATAATGATGAAATTTCAAGCTTTTTGGAAGAAAACAAACCCGAATCAATTTTGCTTTTAGAAAAGAAAATATCCACGAAAAATAATTTTGATGGCTATAGTAATGAAAGTATTTTCTGTCTTTTCCCAAAATGGCTAATTAATTTTGATTTTAACAATTGGCAAAGCAGGGCTAGAATATGGAATATTAAAGAATTGAAGAAAAACAAATAGCGCGTGAAGAAAAAAAATATTTACATATTAAGCATCATTATTTTACTGATTACCGCTTTTTTTTCGACTGGCTATCATCACTTCGATGAACACTTTCAAATATTAGAATTTGCTGGTTTAAAACTAAACATGACCGTTGCCAGCAATTTGCCTTGGG
Source organism: Bacteroidota bacterium (assembly GCA_013377115.1). Classification (GTDB taxonomy): domain Bacteria; phylum Bacteroidota; class Bacteroidia; order Bacteroidales; family CG2-30-32-10; genus Cfx2-01. The sequence goes on from JACAAW010000035.1 coordinate 24,099, forward strand.
AATACCATCATCAATTGCGCCCAGCTTTACAACCACTTATTGCAGTTTTTCTGATGAAGTTTCTTTCGATTTTTGGAATAAATAATCCATTTACAATCGCATTTATTCTGAGATTGCTTTCAGCAGCACTCGCATTTATTGCAATGCTATTAATTTACAAAAATTACGAAAACACCATTACCAATGAGAAATTGAAAAAATGTTTTTTGCTATTATCATTTTTTCTTTGGTTTATGATTTATGATAGCGTTAGATTTTCTTCAGAGAATTGGTCTGGAAGTTTCTTTCTAATTGGATTTTCACTTTTGAATTCAAAACAAAACACTTCAAAATATTGCTATTTTTTGGTGGGATTAATTTTCGGCGTTTCATTTTTATTAAGATATCAAATTGGATTTCTAATTTTTGGAATGCTCTCTTGGGTCCTGGTTATCGAAAGAAACTTTAAAAAGGTTGCCTTACTTTCAATCGGAACTATCATTTTCATAGGGATTGGAATAATTATCGATAAATGGTTTTATGGAGAATGGACTCTAACTGCATGGAATTATTTCTGGTATTTTTTCGATCAAAACGTAATTAATGGGATCTATAAGTTTAGCGTGGATCCTTGGTGGTATTATTTTGAAAAAACTTTTTTTCAGACCATTCCTCCATTTAGCATTGTTATTATTCTCTGCTTTTTCCTTGTTTTTTTTCTCAAAAGAAAAGATTTATTAACCTGGACCATCGTCCCATTTCTACTCATTCATTTCATCATTAGTCATAAGGAAATGCGATTTCTATTTCCAATTATCGGATTCATTCCAATATTAATTATCAAATCAATTGAAATTGTTCAAGAAAAATGGAAACAGGATTTTATTGAAACCAAATTTGTGAAAATTTTTATAAAATTATTTTTCATTGTCAACATTCTTATTCTGGCGATTGTTGCATTTAAACCAGCAAACGATCAAATTTCAATGTACAATTTCATCTATTCAAATTTCCAATGCAAAACCGTTTTGTATTATTTCGATGCGAATCCTTACCATCGAGTTTTAGATATCAATTTTTACAAAAGGCAAAATCTTGAAACAAAAAAAATTAGTTCTATCAATGAAATAAAACCTGATTCTTCAACAAAACAATTAATCGTTGTAAAAGATTTGAAGCTCCTTAATCAGACGTCATTTAAAACGAAATTAATTTATTCTCAATTTCCTCAATGGATAAAAAAATTCAATTTTAACAACTGGTACGAGAAATTGAATTCTAATTATATCTATGAAATAAATTAAGTTCTATTAAAGAAATAACTATAAAAAACAGGTAAAATCCCTATAGTTTTTCGATGTTTTGAGTTGTATTTTTGTCAATTCCTTTAATTAATAACAAAACTATGGACGGAATTTTAGAAAACCTCATCGCAATTATAGTTTGTTCTGCAATAATGGGAATTGCAGCATTTTTTATTATCAGGCATTTTAAAAATATGCCAAAAAGAACGGAAGCACTTTTAGATTCGGCTTATGAATTAGAAACTGTCGGCATCAAAAGAAATGCAAGTGGCTATGGCGGCACTTATAATAATTATCTCGTTTCCATATATGCAACAGCTTCAAATATGGGTCACGGTCGACTGAGAGGTAATTGTTTTCAAGTATGGCTTTCAACAGCTCCAGAACCAGGTCAGACAAAAAATATTGGAGGCTTTTCTGGCAAATACATGGTTTTGGGAGAAAAAAATGGATATGCCATGATTGGATTTATCATCAACAAAGACATGACCAACGACTGCAATTCAGATATGATTAACGAACTCGACCGACTAATTGATGTATTGAAGGAAAGAGGAATTAAACCATTTATGATTCCAAATTAAGAATATTTTTAAGAATTATTATTCCACTACTTTTTGAAAATTATTTCTACATTTATGCCTGCTTAATCAGAATAAATGAATAGAGCAAAAACAGCAAATTATCAATTCAAAAAGCAGTTTCAAAACTTCAAACTCCTTTAAAAATATGGATTCTGAGAAAGTATATAAAATGAGTTTTTTCAGACATCTTTATTACATTTTTCTTAGCCTTATATTTTTTTTAATAGTACCGGGCATTGTAATTTATTCTGTTATTAAAGGGAATTCTGATGTTCCATATTTAGGAATGTTTATTTACTGGCATATCTTTGGAATATTCTTTATCCCAGGATTTATTCTTCATTCTTCTTATTATGTAAATGACAGAAACAAAACTATCAAAATTGATGAATTTGAGAATATTACTATTAGCAATGATTATGAAATTGTTACAATAAAGAAACCATACATCGAAACGATTACTAACCATCATTCAGGAATTCATAATAGTACCACGTGGAATGGATATAACTATTCAGTAATAAAATTAAAAAATGGACAGAAGTATATTATTACTTGTCTGATAATTGGTATTGATGAGTTGGATAAAAGACTTTCAGGAAGGATTTTAATAAGAAAAAATCATTTTATTTCCACATTAAACTATCAATAATTAGGAACTACAAAAGTTTCAAATGCTGTTGAGGTCTAATTAACAATATTTTTAAGAATTTTTATAATTTCTATTCCTCAGCTTTTTGAAAATTATGCTTATATTTATGCCTGCCTAATCAGAAAAAAAGATTAGAGCCAAACATTTATTTATTTTTCAACTCAAAAAAGCATTTTCATGAATAGAAAACTTATCCTCACAGCAACTCTTTGCTTTGTTTTTGCTGCAGTTTTTGCGCAAACACCTAAAAAAGACAAAGCCACTTTTATCGAATACAAACCTGGTTATTATCAAAACTCCATTTTAAAAGGAATTGAAGAATACCAGAAAAAAGATGAAGCTCCAGCACCAAAAAAGAGTTTTAAAATTGATTTTACTGGAATGGATGTTCCAACTTCCGTTGATCAATTCGCAAAACAATGGCATAACGAACCTATTTCACAAGGAAATACGGGTACTTGCTGGTGCTTTTCTGCAACTTCATTTTACGAAACTGAAATAAATCGTAACACAAAACAAAACATCAAACTTTCAGAAATGTATACCGTTTATTGGGAATATGTTGAAAAAGCAAAACGTTTTGTTAAAGAAAGAGGCAATTCTCTTTTTGATGAAGGATCAGAAGGCAATGCTGTAAATCGCATTTGGAGAACTTACGGAATTGTTCCTTTAAAAGATTATACAGGGATGAAAACCGCTCAAACCTTTCACTCTCACGCAGCAATGTGCGAAGAAATGAAAACTTATCTAGCTTCTGTTAAAACAGCAGCAGCATGGAACGAAGACCAAGTAATTGCTACCATTAAATCGATTTTAAATTCTTATATGGGAGCTCCTCCAACAAAAATTAATGTGAATGGAACCGATATAACTCCTCAGGAATATTTAAAAAATGTAACCAAATTAAATTTGGATGATTATGTTGATTTAATGTCATTAGTGGCCAAACCTTATTGGGAAAAATGTGAATACGAAGTTGGTGACAACTGGTGGCACAGTAAAGATTATGCAAATATTCCTTTGGATATTTGGATTACAATCATGAAAAAATCGTTGAAAGCTGGTTACACTGTTGCAATTGGCGGCGATGTTTCTGAACCAGGATTTGAGTCTTATGCGCAAGTAGCTGTTGTTCCTAGCTTTGATATTCCTTCAGAATACATTGATGAAAACGCTCGTCAAATGCGCTTTAATAATGGCTCTACTACAGACGATCATGGAATGCACGTTGTGGGTTTTTACGAAAAAGATGGCAAAACTTGGTTCTTGGTAAAAGATTCCGGTGCTGGCTCACGTAATGCCGGCAAAGGAAGTAAGAATTTCGGTTATTACTTTTTTCACGAAGATTTCATGAAATTAAAAATGATGGATTTCGTTGTTCATAAAGATATGTTGACTGATGTACTTTCGAAATTGAAGAAATAGGACAAGTGTCTAATTGTGCTAGAGTTTGAAGTGCCTAAAGTATAAAAGATACCAGAAGTTCGTCGGCACTTCGACAGGCTCAGTGACCTTCACTACTGCAATGATTTCGGGTCGTTGAGCTTGTCGAAACGCCAGTTGAAAATAATCATTCCCAAATAGAAACG
>JACAAW010000036.1 GCA_013377115.1 Bacteroidota bacterium
ACACAACCATTATCAATTGGAGGGTAAGTTAATTTTGGGGAACTATTACAGGCGAACCAAGGGCTCATAAAAATCCATGACTCAACATAAAATGGTACATTAACAGAATTTGGAATATTAATAATCCCGGCATTTCTATTTGGATCTTCGAAAGAAAGTTTATAGTTATAGAGTGAATTGTAAGTATGCGTCCCTACATAATAATTTTTCTTAATCTCATTATTTGAAGGATCAATTTCTCCTCCGTGAGTACAATTTGGGATTGAAGGTCCATTAATCCGTGGAAGAACACTAGAAGTTCCATCACCCCAATTCAATTCTAATTCACATCTATCGGCAGGACTTAATGCATAAGTATAAGTAACAATGGTTGCTTCATAAGTTAAGCCTCCCAAACAGCGGTATGTAATTTCTCCAGCCCTATTATGCGTGGCAAATGCAGAAATAGAAATCGAAAAAAACAATAATAAAAGGGATAAAAATTTCCTCATGTTCTTATACTGAAAAAGCATATAAAATTACGACAAAAAACAATTGGATATGAATTTATTTTCTTAAAAAAATTAACTAATAAATTCATATTGTTGATTTCGCTTTTGCGGAAGAAATCCAGCATCAATAATGGCTTGTTTTAATGCTGTTTCATCCATCATATTATTCGCACCAGCAGACGAAACCACATTTTCTTCAATCATTATTGAACCAAAATCATTGGCACCAGCATGAAGACAAACCTGACCAACATCTTTCCCAACTGTTAACCATGAAACCTGAATATTATCAAAATTGACCAGCAAAATTCTGCTTATAGCAAGCATTCGAATATATTCTTCAGTAGAAATTTTATTGGTGATACCAAAATTGGATTTTAAAAATGTTCCTTCATCCTGAAAGGTCCAGGGAATAAAAGCAATGAATCCTTTTGAATTCAATGGCTTTTCTGATTGAACTTCGCGCAACAAAATTAAATGCTTAATTCTTTCTTCGGGAGTTTCAACATGACCAAACATCATCGTTGCCGAAGTTGTTAAACTCAATTGATGTGCAACCCGCATCACATCCAACCATTCCTGAGCCGAACATTTATTTTTCGTAATTAATTTTCGAACGCGATCACATAGAATTTCTGCGCCTGCTCCAGGTAAACTATCTAATCCTGCACTTTTGAGTTGCTCTAAAACTTCTCTTGTAGTAATGTTTTCTTTTTTTGCTAAATAGAAAATTTCAGGTGGACCGAGTGCATGAAGTTTTAAGTTCGGGTACAAACTTTTCAATTCAGAAAATAAATCTGTATAAAATTTCAATCCCAATTTTGGATGGTGGCCACCTTGAAGTAAAAGTTGATTTCCGCCAAGAGCAAAAAGTTCTTCAATTTTTGTTTTATATTCTTCTATTGAAGTAACATATGCTTCTTCGTGATGCAAAGACCGATGAAAATTGCAAAATTTGCAACCACTAACACAAACGTTGGTAATATTTACATTCCTATCTATAAGCCAAGTTACTTTATTATCAGGGTTTTTTATTCTGCGAATGGCATCAGCCAATTGAATTAAAACATTTGTTGGGGCGTTTTGATATAAAAATAAGCCTTCTGCTTCAGTTAAAAACTCAAGATTCAATGCTCGTTCTACTAAATTTTCTATTTGCATTATTGATTTGAGATTTTCTTATTTATGAATTTAGATTTCAAAATTAGATTAATCAACAATTTTCGTAAATTTACATCTTCAAAAAAAAATCAGAAAACAAATAATAGTTTACAAAAAGGATTAATTATGTGTGCAAAGATAAAGAAAATCAAAGAAACTAATAAGGAAGAAAACAAAATCTATTTGGTTACTGAAATCAAAGATTTAAAACCTATCAGCTTATCAAAAGCCGAACTCACTTATGTTGAAAAACAAAAGAAAGATTTAGAAAGCAATTTTATTACTGTAAATAGATTTGGATATTGGATATTCATTCAGTTCCTGAAAAAGAATGACGACATTTATCTTACTCTAGAAAATTGCAGAAAAGACGGCGACAAAGCATTAAATACATTAAACAATCTTAAGTTTTCAAAAATTCAAATAGAAAATTTAAGTTGGAAAAAAGATGAAGTCATTTGCTTTGCAGAAGGAATGGCGCTTAGCAATTACCAATATTTAAAATTCAAAAGTACCAATACTAAAAAAGCGAATTCCCTAAAAGAAATTCTGGTTGCTGCAGAAATTGTTTCTGCCAATGAAATTACCGAATTGAATAATGTGGTTGATGCAATTTACAAATGCAAAGACTTGGTTAATGAGCCACCAGCAAGTATGACAGCAAAAATATTTGCCAAAGAAGCTGAAAAAATGGCAAAAGAAGTCGGAATAAAAATCGAAGTTCTTAATAAAACAAAAATTGAAGCTTTAAAAATGGGCGGCTTATTGGCGGTAAATCGCGGAAGCGTTGACCCTCCTACTTTCACAATTATGGAATGGAAACCTGCGAAAGCTGTTAATAAAAATCCTTATGTTTTTGTGGGTAAAGGTGTTGTTTACGACACTGGTGGAATGAGCTTAAAACCTTCCGGATCAATGGAAACCATGAAATGTGATATGGGTGGTGCTGCAGCAGTTGCATCCGCTTTGTATTTAATTGCGAAAGCAAAACTTCCAGTTCATGTAATTGGATTGATGCCCGCTACTGATAATCGTCCAAGCGGAAATGCTCAAGTTCCTGGCGATATCATCAGAATGTATAGCGGCGCAACCGTTGAAGTTTTAAATACAGATGCAGAAGGCCGGTTAATTTTAGCTGATGCACTTCACTACGCAAAAAAATACAAACCAGAATTGGTTATTGATATTGCAACATTAACAGGAGCTGCAGCTAATGCGATTGGTCGTTATGGAATTGTTGCAATGGGTTCGAAGTATAAAAACTATATGGATGATTTAAAAACCAGTGGATGGAATGTATTCGAACGCATCGTTGAATTTCCTTTCTGGGAAGATTTTGACGAATTGATAAAATCAGAAATTGCGGACATAAAAAATATTGGAGGTCCCGTTGCTGGGGCAATTACTGCTGGTAAATTTTTAGAATATTTTGCTGAATATCCTTGGATTCATTTGGATATTGCTGGGCCTGTTTTCTTGGACAAAAAAGACAGTTACCGTGGCTCAAGTGCAACAGGAAGCGGCGTGCGATTATTTTACGATTTCATAAAAAATAAAAGCAAAAAATAAATATTCAAGAACTTCTATTCAATTAGAATTCATGTTTTATATCTTTGCAAAAAATAAATTTATTTAAAATACCAAAACAGTGGAAAAAGTTAGAGTAGGAATTACACATGGGGATTTTAACGGAATTGGTTACGAAGTTATTATAAAGACGCTTATAAATCCTGGAATTGTTGAATTATGCACACCAATTGTTTACGGTTCTTCTAAAATTGCTTCATATCATCGTAAAGCAATAGAAAATATTGGCGATTTCAATTTCAACTTAGTGAAAAACGCGCAAGCTGCAAATCCTAAACGTCCAAATATTGTTAATATTTATGAGCAAGAAGTTAAAATTGACATTGGAACTTCAACACCAATTGCCGGCAAACTTTCTTTAATGGCTCTTGAAGCTGCCTGTGAAGATTTAAAAAACAATCAAATTGATGTTTTGGTTACTGCTCCAATTAACAAAGAAAATATTCAATCAGACAATTTTAAATTTCCGGGACATACAGAATATCTGGCTCAAAAATTCAATAGTACCGAGCAATTGATGTTGATGGTTAGCAACAATTTACGTATTGGTGTAATTACAGGACATATTCCATTGAGAGATGTTGCCAGCCAACTAACTACGGAATTGATTCTCAAAAAAATAAAAATTCTTAACGAATCGCTTAAAAAAGATTTTGCAATTAGAAAACCTAGAATTGCGATTTTGGGAATCAATCCTCATGCTGGTGATGGTGGAGTTTTAGGAAAAGAAGAAACAGAAATTATCACTCCAGCAATCAGACAAGCATTCGATAAAGAAAACATTATGGCATTCGGACCTTTTCCAGCTGATGGACTTTTTGGAACCGATAACTACACAAAATTTGATGGAATTCTTGCAATCTATCACGATCAGGGAATGATTCCTTTTAAAACTTTGGCATTCGACAGCGGTGTAAATTTTACTGCAGGATTGCCAATTGTAAGAACTTCCCCAGCTCATGGAACAGCTTATGATATCGTTGGAAAAAATATTGCATCCGAAGATTCTTTTAGAGAAGCTGTTTATCTGGCAATCGACATTTTTAAAAACAGAAAAATGCATGCTGAATTAAATAAAAATCCTTTAAAAACAACTGTTCAAGACAAAGAATAATTTTCAACGTTTACTTAAAACCCTTTATGCCAAACTCAGTAAATTATTCATTTGGAAGTATTGTCAAGATTCTTAAAAACGAATCTGTTTTGGTTGTTAATGAAGAATTGATTGTAAAAAATCTTCTGATTGACAGTCGAAAATTGATTACACCAGAATTTTCAATATTTTTTGCAATTGTGACTAAGCGCAACGACGGACATAAATTTATTGAAGAACTTTATCAAAAGAGTGTACGAAATTTTGTCGTTTCGGCAATGCCCGAAAATATTGATGATTATTCCGAAGCAAATTTTATTCTTGTTAAAGATACTCTAAAATCACTTCAAGCTTTAAGCATTAATCACAGAAAAAATTTCAAAATTCCAGTTATTGGGATTACCGGAAGTAATGGAAAAACGATTATCAAAGAATGGTTGTATCAATTGCTTTGTGAAGACAAGAAAATAGTTCGAAGTCCAAAAAGTTTTAATTCTCAAATTGGCGTTCCGCTTTCTGTTTGGCAAATGGATTATGAACATGAACTTGCCATTTTTGAAGCAGGAATTTCTGAAACAGATGAAATGGATAAAATCCAGCCAATCATTCAACCAACGATTGGGATTTTCACAAATATTGGTCAAGCACACGACGAAAATTTTATCAATCACAATCAAAAAGTTGGAGAGAAAATTAAACTCTTCTCAAAAGTAAATACCTTGATTTTTTGTTTGGATCATTCTGAAATCAAAGGAATGATTTTTAAATCTGAAAATTTTAAAAACATCAAATCTTTTACCTGGAGCAAGAAATTTGATGCGGATTTAAACATCAAGAAAATCACAAAAAATGGTCAGAAAACTACTATCAGCGCAATTTACAAAACAGATACCATTGAAATTGTAATTCCATTTACTGATGATGCTTCGATTGAAAACTCGATTCATTGCTGGTGTTTAATGCTACTTTTAGGTTATAGCAATGCCTCTATTGCAAAACGAATGTTATTGCTTGCAAAAGTTGCCATGAGACTTGAGCTGAAAGAAGGAATTAACAATTGTTCCATCATCAACGATAGTTATAATTCAGATTTAAATTCTTTAATCATTGCCATTGATTTTTTAAATCAGCAAAAACAACATCACAAAAAATCAATCATACTTTCTGATATTTTGCAAAGTGGTCGCGACGAAGATGATTTATATAAACAAGTTGGTGATTTGCTTCAGCAGAAAGGAATCGATAAAATTATTGGTATCGGAAAAGCCATTACCCGTCAGAAAGATAAATTCAATATTGAGAAAATATTTTACAATACCACCAGTGATTTTTTAAGTGATTATTCGTTTTCAGAATTTCATAACGAAACCATCCTTCTGAAAGGTGCACGTTTGTTCAAGTTCGAAGCTATTGGAAAAGCGCTTCAACAAAAAGCACACGAAACGGTTTTAGAAATCAACCTCAACGCTTTAATTCACAATTTGAATTATTACAAATCATTGCTGAATGCCGACACCAAAATTATGGCAATGGTAAAAGCATTTTCATACGGAAGTGGAAGCTATGAAATTGCAAATATTTTACAATATCATCAAGTTGATTATTTAACGGTGGCTTATACTGACGAAGGAATTGAATTGCGCAAATCAGGAATTACAAGTCCGATAATGGTTATGAATCCTGAAGAACAGAGTTTCGACACGATGATAAAATATTCGCTCGAGCCAGAAATTTATAGTTTCAGAATTTTGAATTTATTTGAAGAATCTATTTTGCGACATGCTAAACCCTTTGAAAATCCTTTACCTATTCATATAAAATTGGATACTGGAATGCATCGTTTGGGCTTCGATGAAAAAGATTTACCAGAATTAATCAATCGAATTAAAAGCAATACCAACTTTTTTGTAAAATCTATTTTCTCGCATTTAGCTGGTAGCGACGATCCTGTTCATGATGATTTCACGAATGAACAAATTGATTGTTTCAAAAAAATGAGTGACCAAGTTCAAGAAGTGGTGGATTATAATATTCTTAGACATATTTTAAATTCCTCCGGTATCAGCCGTTTCCGTGATGCACAATTTGAAATGGTACGACTTGGAATTGGTTTGTACGGAGTTGGTTGTAATGAAACAGAACAATCGCTTTTGCAAAATGTGAGCACTTTAAAAACCAATATTTCTCAAATAAAAACTGTGGAAGCAGGCCAAACCATTGGTTACAGCAGAAATGGTAAAGCTGAAAAAGAAATGCAAATTGCCACCATTCCGATTGGCTACGCTGACGGACTAAGCAGAACACTTGGCAATGGAAAAGGAAAACTATTTTACAAAAACAATCTGGTTCCCATTGTTGGCAATGTTTGTATGGACATGTGCATGATTGATGTAACCAATCTTGGTGCGGAAGAAGGCGAAGAAGTAGTTATTTTTGGAAAAGAATTTCCAATCAATCAGTTGGCAGAAGTTTTAGGAACCATTCCTTACGAAGTATTGACGAGTGTTTCGAGAAGAGTGAAACGGGTTTATTATCAGGAGTAGGATTATTATTTATACAGCAAACACAAAAGTTTCAGCATTGGTAGTAGAAAGTGGAATTTTTATATTTTCCTCTTTTAATCCTTCCAAATGAAATCTAATTGCATCTAGGATATTTTTTTCTACACTATTTCTGGTTTTACCAGTAGCAATGCAACCAGGCAAATCAGGCACATAAGCACAAAATCCTGTTTCAGTTTTTTCAAAAATAATTACATATTTTACCATAATTAATCCTCCTTTTTCAATTGTGCTTGTTTTAAAATACTGTTTAAAGTTCCTTTTGCAATTTCATCTGACATTTTATGAAATGCGATTGTAACAAGACCTTTTTTACTTTGATGTTTATATTGTCTGTGACTGCCTTTTTGCCGAACAACGAACCAACCATCATTTTCAATTATCTTGATAATTTCGCTAATCTTCATTTGTGTTCAATTAATTATATACAAAAATACTATTATTTATTTGAACAGTCAAGCATAAAATTAAACGGTATTGACGAGTGTTTCGAGAAGAGTGAAAAGGGTTTATTATCAGGAGTAATATTTCTTTTTATTTTATAGCCGTTCGTCATTGCGATGGAGGAACGACTGAAGCAATCTAAAAACGACAAGATAACAAATAGATTCTAAATTGCCACAATAAAGATTTCCTGAATTTTAATTCATCAAATTAAAAGGGAAATAATATCTAATTCTTAGCCATCATTATTATAACGGTATATATAAAAAGCGATAATAAATTTTATACCTTTTTTTCAATATTAAAGTCTGATAATTCGAACTAAGTTTTTTATTGAATTCATCATCAAAACTAATTTTCAACTTCTTAAATTTATCTGGTTTCTTTTTAAACTTGAAAAAAGCAGAATAAGATGCGCTCAAATTGCCATTATTACACAATAAATGCTTTAATTGGCTTCCCTTTTTTAAATCATTTTTTATCGTTTTTGTATTTAATAGAATTGTGGAATTTATAGAATCGTTTACAAAAAACCGAATGTGATTTAGCAAACTATCAATTACAATAGAATCATTTGTTTCAATATTTATTTGAATCGTAAAATCTGATTTATCTCTATAAATTTTCCAATAATAGGGTGTAATAGCCATTGGGAAAATTGGTATTAACGGCGGTCCCCAGAAAATTAAATTTGGTTTATTTGAAAAAGAAACGGAAACGAAACTATTGGAATCGCATGAATAATATTGGTATTTATTGAAATGATAGATTGAAGTTTTAAACCCGATGAAATTATGATTTTTCTTGCTTTTCTCAAACTCCCAATTTCCCTTTTCATCAATTGACTTCATAAATAAGCTTTTTTCAATTCCTGAGCAACCAGAGATTAGAAAGAACAAAAGAAGAATTTTTAATTTCCAAAACATAAAACGCAATTAGCAGAAAAGACTTTGTTAACGATGATTTTTTTTAAATATTGCTTTTTTACGAAGTGAACTTCTGGCGTTTATTATTTGCTTCCTTCTTAAAATAATCATAAACAAACAAACCCTTTGCTCTGCCCACTGCCAGAATAATTTCATCGAGTTTGGCTTTTTTAATATTGTTAACGGATTTAAATTTGCGCAGTAAAGCCTGTGCCGTTTTATAACCGATGCCTTCAATTTCGGTGAGTTCGGATTTTATGGTTTCATTTTCGCGCTTTTTGCGATGGTGGGTTATTCCGAAACGATGCGCTTCGTCGCGCAAATGCTGCAATATCTTAAGAGATTCTGATTTTTTATCCAGATACATCGGAATGGAATCGCCGGGAAAATAAATCTCTTCCAGCTTTTTTGCAATTCCAATAATGGTAATTTTTCCACGCAAATTTAATTTCTCCAAACTCTTTAATGCTGAGCTCAATTGTCCTTTGCCCCCATCCACAACAATTAACTGAGGCAAATCTTTTTCTTCATCCTGCAAACGTTTGTATCTGCGAAAAATAATTTCTTCCATCGAAGCAAAATCATTCGGACCTTCAACGGTTTTAATATTAAAATGACGGTATTCGCTTTTGTCGGGTTTGGCATTTTTAAAAGAAACCATAGCTGCCACAGGATATTCACCTTGAATATTTGAATTATCAAAACATTCAATTCGCTCCGGCAAAACCTGCATGTGCAAATCTTTCATCAATTGGTTTAAAACACGTTTAGTATGGCGTTCCGGATCAACCAGGTCTTTTTGTTTTTGCTTTTCGAGTCGGTAATATTTTGCGTTACGCTCGGACAGTTCAAGCAATTTTTTCTTGTCGCCTTGTTTTGGAACAGTGACAGAAGTTTCCAAAAAATCAACACCAAGCTTCATTGGAACAATCATTTCCTTTGCATTGCTATTAAAGCGCTCACGGAAATCAACAATGGCAATTTCTAATAATTCAACATCAGTTTCATCCAATTTCTTTTTTAGTTCAATGGTATGCGATTGCAAAATGGCGCCATTCACAACTTTTAGGAAATTTACAAAACCAAATTGCTCATCACTAACAATTGAAAAAACATCCACATTGCTAATTGAAGGATTTACAACCGTTGATTTACTTTGATATTTATTTAAATGTTCAATTTTATCTTTTACGAGTTGTGCTTTCTCAAACTGATAAGCAGCGGCATATTCAGCCATTTTTATTTTCAACTCTTTTGCAATACTGTTGATGTTTCCTTTGATAATGTCGTGAATCTGAGTTACGGTTTCATTATATTCTTCTTCAGATTGATGACCTTCGCAAGGGCCTTTACAATTTCCGATATGGTATTCGAGGCAAATTTTGAATTTTTTGGCTTCAATATTTTTCTTCGTCAAACTGAAATTGCAATTTCTCAAAGGATAAAGTTGACGAACCAATTCGAGCAAAGTGTTCATCATCTTCACCGAAGCATAAGGTCCGAAATAAGAAGAGCCATCTTTAAAAACATTTCTGGTTGGAAAAACTCTCGGGAAAGGCTCATTTTTAATGCAAATCCAAGGATAGGTTTTGTCATCCTTGAGCATTACATTATAGCGTGGCTGGTATTTTTTTATTAAATTATTTTCCAGTAAAAGCGCATCGAGTTCGGTTTCAACAATAATGAATTTAATGTCGGCAATTTTTTTAACCAATACACCAACTTTGCCACTCTGATAGGTATCCTGAGAAAAATAAGAGCGTACTCGATTTTTAAGATTCTTGGCTTTGCCAACATAAATAATTTTTCCCTGTTCGTCGAAGTATTGATAAATACCAGGATTTGAAGGCAAGGATTTTAATATTGGCTCAATTGCCTCGAAATATTTATTTTTTGGTTTGCTCACAAATTTATTTAGACTTTTTAATATTCAATCCAATTTCCATTAATCCAGGAGTTTCATGAACTGGCATAACATTTCTGATGGTAAATTTATATTTACCTAATGCATTAAAAACATGGTTTTTATAAACAGGAATTGAAATATCCCAAATATCACCCATCCCCTCACCTAAAAAAGAACCATCTTTATTCCTAAGTAATAAATCATGCTCCTTCACACGTTCCTCGCCAGTTGGAAAAGTCATAAAAAGTTCAACAACTAAATTTGCATATGGATAATAAGAGGCATGACGGATTACGATACTTACATCATACTTTTGAATCGAATCTTTAATCTCAACATCAAAATCGGCAGTTTGGTCACGAACCCAAACATTATTTGAAATAGTTTGCTTTTGATTGCAAACATCAATTGAATTGCAGGAAAAAAGAGTCAAAAAAATTGAGAAAATTAGAATTGGTAAAAGGTTCGAAAGTACTTTTTTCATATCACTTATTTTCAACGAAATTATTAATAATAATTTATTAAACGCTGTATTAAAAAAAATATTTTATTTTTGTTCAAAGCAAAAAACTCATTCAATGGAAATATTTTTATTATTAGCAATGGCAACCGCTCCAGGCTTTGCAATTATGATGTATATTTATTTTAAAGATAAATACGAACGCGAGCCATTTGGTTTATTAATGTTGAGTTTTTGGTTTGGCGTCTTCAGCATTTTGCTGCCAGCAATCGTTGAGACAATGAGTGGTTTGGATGGAAGCAAAGACGTAATAAAAATTGCGATTTATTCTTTTGCGGTTGTTGGATTGAGTGAAGAAACCAGTAAATTCATGTTTCTCAGAATTTTTATTTTCAAAAGAAAAGCCTTTAATGAACCCCTGGATGGAATCGTTTATTCGATAATGATAGGAATGGGTTTTGCAACTGCTGAAAATGTAATGTACGTTTTAGACGGTGGTTTTGGTGTTGGAATTTTAAGAATGCTTACAGCCGTTCCTGCTCATGCTTGTTTTGCCGTGTTTATGGGTTATTTCGTGGGTATGGCAAAATTTAAAAAACATAAATTTATTTACCTTGCTCTAGGACTAATAACAGCTGTAGTTGCTCATGGATTTTACGATTTCTTCTTATTACAGGAAGAATATGATTCGATGAAATTATTTGCTTTGGTTGTTTTATCAATTTCAATTTTCATTTCAATAAAAGCAATTTTATCACATCGAAAAGCATCGCCATTTAAAGATAAAAAAGAGGTTGATTTTGTTGAAGAGGATGTGACTAAAGAAAGTTAATTTTTTTATTTTTGAATTTGGATTGTTTGATTTTAGATTTTCCAAAATATTACAAGTAAGATTCCTCTCCGCCAGTTAGCGGATCAGAATGACAGTAGAATAATATTTTTTAGTGAGTGAGGGATCTAACAAAAAACTAATTAACTTTATAAACTTTGCCTGGTAAAGAATTTACCATTCCTTTAAATTCCAAGCCTAACAAAAGTGCTGAAGCTTTGCTCATTGGCAAGTTTGACTTAAAAGATAAATAATCGATATCTTTATTGCCTTCTGTATTTAAAATATCAAAAAGAATTTGCTCATCAGAACTTAATTCAACGAAAAGTTTTTTCTGGACAGATTTTTTCTCTTTTATTTTTGTCCATCCCATCAAATATTCAATATCAGCAGCAGACTGGATGAGAGCGGCTCTGTTTATTTTAATGAGGTGATTGCATCCGGCAGAATATTCATCACCAATCCTTCCTGGAAAAGCAAAAACATCACGATTATAAGAATTGGCAATATCGGCAGTAATTAATGCTCCTCCTTTTTTTGCAGCCTCCACAACGATAACAGCATCGGCCATTCCAGCGATAATTCGATTTCGGCTTGGAAAATTTTCCCTATCAGGATTTGTTTGACTCATATAATCTGTGATTAAACCACCTTGTTCTGCCATTTTTTTCGAAACAGATTTATGAACATTTGGATAAATTCTATCTAAACCATGAGCCATTACTCCAATCGTTTTTAATCCATTTTCTAAAGAAGCTTTGTGTGCGCAAATATCAATTCCATAAGCCAATCCACTAATTATTATCGGATTATGAGGAACCAAATCAGCAACTAAATCAATACAACATTTCTTCCCATATTCTGTTGCATTTCTTGTACCCACAATTGCAATTATTTTTTCGTGATTCAAATCGGCATTTCCTTTATAATAAAGCATTAATGGAGAATCACTACAATGTTTTAATCGATTGGGATAATTATCATCCAAATAAAAAACTGGGGTAATATTATGTTTTTCAATAAACAAAACTTCCTCTTCGGCACGCGCCAAAACTTTTTGTTTGATAACAGAATTTGCGACAATTTCACCTATTCCCGGAATTTTAAGCAAATTGGATTTCTTTTCATTAAAAACTGCCTCTACGCTGCCGCAATACGAAACCAATTTCTTCGCGATACGGTCGCCAACAGAGGGAATTAAACTTAAAGCAATTTTATAAACAAGCACTTTTTGAAATTTTAAAAAACAAATTTACTTTTTTTTTATTATCTTTGTTTAAAAGAAAAACAAACTCACGGATTAGTAATTTAAATTTTCGAGATGGCAAAGCAGTACTTATTTATAATTCTATTTTTTACGACTTCCTTATTATTCGCACAAAACGGAACAGTTACCGGAACAATCACAGACAAAAAAACAAAAGAAACTTTAATCGGAGCTACCATTGTTTTAAATGAAAAAACTGGAGTAACTTCTGACGAAAAAGGAAATTTCTCTTTGTTTGTAAAACCTGGGAAGCACCAACTTACAATAAAACTAATGGGTTATGCTGGTGAAACCAGAAATATTGAAGTAGTTGCAAACGAAAAAATCACATTAAATGTTGAATTAGAAGACAAAACAAAAGTATTGGATGAAGTTGTTGTTAGTGCTGGTAGATTTGAGCAAAAGCTTTCCGAAGTTACGGTCTCAATGGAAATTATTAAACCTTCTACCATTGAAAACAATAATACCACAAGAATTGATGAAGCAATAACAAAAATTCCTGGCGTTACAATTATGGATGATCAAGCGAGCATTCGGGGTGGTAGTGGTTATAGTTACGGAGCAGGAAGTCGGGTTCTTTTACTCGTTGATGATTTGCCTATGCTTTCCGGTTCTGCAGGTGATGTAAAATGGGATTTTGCACCAGTTGAAAACATTGATCAAATTGAAATCATTAAAGGAGCAGCATCTGCTTTGTATGGCTCCTCAGCATTAAATGGAATTATTAATATTCGTACTTATTTTCCTGGAAATATACCACAAACTAAAGTTATTTTTTCAAGTGGTATTTACATGAATCCCGAAAGAAAAGATATTATTTGGTGGGGAAATACGCAACCAACTTTTTCTTGCAACCAGTTTTCTCATTCCAGAAAAATGGGAAATTTTGATTTAACGGTTGGAGGAGCATTACTTTCAAATAGCGGATATCGCCAAAATAATGACGAACAAAGTTATAGAGGAAATTTTAACACGAGATATCGCAGTAAAAAACACAAAGGTTTAAGTTACGGAATCAATGCAAATTTCATGAACCGAAAAGGTGGTGAATTTTTACTATGGCAAGATGGTGATTCAGGAGTTTACAAACCTGCTTCTTCTTTTCTTCAGCGTTTTAGTAATTCAAGAGTAAATATCGACCCATATATTGTATATTTTAATGAAAAAGGTGCCAGACATAGCTTAAGAACACGTTATTTCAATACAACAAACAAAAATGATACTGGACAGGACAATAAAGATGATCTTTACTACGGGGAATATCAATTCCAAAAGCATTATAAAAATGAATTAACCTGGACTTCTGGTATAACTGGCAATTATTGTATTTCAAATTCTCTTTTGTTTGGAAATAGAAAACATTATAGTTCAAGTGCTGGAATTTATACACAATTAGACAGAAAATTCGGAAATCTATCGGTTTCTATTGGCGGAAGATGGGAAGGCTACAAACTTGATGAAAGCAATGAAGAAATAAATAATTTTTCTCAAACTTTTACCGCAATTACCAATACCATTGGTGGTTTTTTTAAGGATAGTAATTCAAAACCAGTATTCAGAACTGGGTTAAATTATCAATTATTTGAATATACATTTCTAAGAACATCTTTTGGTCAGGGATTCAGATATCCAACCATTGCCGAAAAATACACACAATCTTCTGTTGGGTCATTGAACTTATTTCCCAATGAAAATCTGAAACCAGAAACAGGTTGGAGTGCTGAACTTGGGTTTAAACAAGGATTTAAAATAAGCAGATGGAAAGGTTATATTGATGTTGCAGGATTTTGGACACAATACCACAATATGATTGAGTTTACATTTGGACAGCACAATCCAGATAGTGTTGTTTTAACCTTTTTCAATTTTTCACAATGGACTGGTTTTAAAGCTGAAAACATCAGTAATGCTCAAATTAATGGAATCGACATTTCAATTATGGGACAAGGAAAATTATTTGGATTACCAGCAACCTTAGTTGCAGGATATACCTATACAAATCCTATTGACCTTGACGTAAATAGAGATTCCTTAAAAACAACCGATGCAAATATTCTAAAATATCGTTTTTATCATAGTGCAAAAATTGATTTAGAAGTTACTTACAGAAAATTCACTGCCGGTGTAAGTGCTGAATACAATAGCAATATTATCAATATCGACAAAGCATTCGAAGATCCACTTTTCTACGCTGATGGAGTAACTCCAATTATTCAAAATGGAGATAGCGTTTATATCATGCCAGGTTTAAAAGATTATAGAGCAAAGCATAATAAAGGAGATATTGTTCTCAATGTAAGACTTTCCTATCAAATTTTAGAAAGTTCAAAACTATCAATTGTTATTCGAAATCTCCTAAACCGGGAATATATGATTAGACCAGGTGATGTTCAAGCTCCCCGTAATATTGCATTACAATATTCACTCAAATTCTAAAAATGAAAACGGTTCTGGTTTGTCCACTTGATTGGGGATTAGGTCATGCAACCAGATGTATTCCTATTATTAGAATTTTGATTGAACGAGGCAATAAAGTGATTATTGCTTCTGACAATTTGCCAATGGAAATTCTTCGACAGGAATTCCCAAATACGCAAACCATAAAATTAGAAGGATATAATATTCGTTATCCAAAAAAAATCTCGATGACATGGAAAATGTTAATTTCCAGTCCAAAAATATTGTATTCAATAATTACTGAACATAAAAAGCTCAAAAGAATAATTAAAGAATACAAAATTGATATTGTAATTTCAGATAACCGATATGGCTTATGGAATAAAAATATACAATCAATATTTATTACCCATCAATTAAGAATCTTAAGTCCAATTAGGAATAAAATTATAGAAAATTTCCTTCAAAAAATTAATTTCTTTTTCATCAACAAATATGATGAATGTTGGATTCCTGACTTTGAGGGTGAAGAAAACCTTTCGGGAGAATTATCGCACAATATTAAATTAAAACAAAAGAAAAATATTTTTTATGTGGGTCCTCTTTCACGATTTTTCGAAAAGCCAAACAATGACACAAAAGCAATTTATAATTTTACTGCAATTTTTTCTGGCCCTGAACCTCAGCGAACCATTTTCCAAGATTTAGTTATTAATGAAATGAAGGGAACTTCATTAAAAGGGAATATTATAGAAGGAATGCCGGGAAAAGACATTTCAATTAAGAAATTTGAAAACCTTAATATTTATTCGCATTTAAATAGCTCCGATCTTGAAAAAATGATTTCGAATTCAGAAGTAATCATTTGCCGTTCAGGTTATTCAAGCATAATGGATTTATGCGTTTTAAACAAAAAGGCAATTTTAGTCCCAACTCCTGGCCAAACTGAACAAGAATATTTAGCTGATTATTTTAAAGAAAAAAAATATTTTTATTCAGTACCCCAAAAAACATTCTCCCTAAAAAATTCACTGAATCAATTTTATAACTACACAGGAATTCAAATTTCTAGCAATGCCATTTTAATTACTGAGAGATTAAAATATTTGGAAAAAAATTAATAATATTGCTAAAAAAATAGAATGAACGGAATTTTCAATAATTTGTTTTTTTATAAATTCTTAAAATTTGGCGTTGTCGGATTTTCAGGAGTCTTTATTGATTTCGGGTTCACCTATTTATGTAAAGAAATTTTTAAAATTCCAAAATACATTTCAAACGCAATAGGTTTTACGATTGCTGCGAGTTCCAACTATATTTTAAATAGAATTTGGACCTTTGAAAGTCACAATCCCCATGTTACCATTGAGTTTTTTAAGTTTTTTTGCATTTCCTTATTAGGATTGGGAATCAATACTTTTATTCTTTATACAATGGTAAACAAATTCAATAGGAATTTCTATTTTTCCAAATTAGTAGCTATAGCAATTGTTACTATTTGGAATTTTTTCATTAATATTATTTTTACATTCAATTAATCCTACAAGATTTTTTCTCAAACTTTTCAGAAAAATAGACCACTTCAAAAAGGTGGTTCAAATTTTATAGACCAACGACCGACTTTTTTGTTTAAATTCGATGTTTGTCAAAAACAAACAAAATCAATTTATTGAATTTTTATTACTAAATATTTTATTTCATTTATAAATTTATGTATTTTTGCCATTAATTATATTATTGCTGTAATTTTAATATAAATAAAACTAACTTAAAAACCCCCTCGAAATGAACAAAGCTTTACTAAGCCTGGCTTTCATCTTGCTTTTTAGCCCATTTTTTAATTTTGGCCAAACCACAAAACTTGTTTTTAAATATGAGACAAAACAAGAAATCACAAAGAAAAAAACCTTAACAGTTAATGAACCTGGAAAAGAACTTGGTGTTAAGGAAGAAACAATTTCAGAAATAATAAAAACCAAAACTGTAATTTTTACAATTGTCGGAAAAATTCTAAATTTTGAAAAATCTACAAAACTTATTTCCCTGTTATCAGCCACTGAAGGCGTAATTTCATTTAAAATTTTTTACAATAGACGTTGTAAAGTTGAATTACTTGACGAGAAAAAATATGACGCTCAATATTTAAGGTCAATTCTTAATTCTGAAGATGTTGATTATGATATTGATTACGTAATTGTAAACGATAAAATTATCGAAAGTGATCTTCTTGACAGAAAAGAACTTTACCCATACAATTATAACCCTGCTCCTGTTGAAAATTACCAAACTCCAAAAAACTTTCCTTCCCTTATAAATACTGGAGATTCCGAAAAAGACAAAATTCTTTTTTCCCAAGCAAAACAAAATTGGATAGAAGAAAATCCTGATGCTTACAAAGCCATGATTGGTATTGAGTATTTAGATTATTCTCAAAAATTACAAGGAAAAAAATAACAAAAACCCTCATTTTTAATTAATCATAGCGCCATGAAAAAAATATTTTTTTTAATATTTACAATTTTGTTAAGCATCCAATTATTTGGTCAAACATATAATATCCAAACCTTAAACGGAACAACTCAAACAACTTGTGCAGGGACATTTGTGGATCCAGGTGGAGCTGCAGGAAATTATGCTAATAGTCAGGATTATACCATTACTTTTCATACGGCAACTGCTGGACAACAAGTTCGATTGTCTTTTACAGCCTGGGATTTAGAAAATAATTTCGATTATTTATATGTTTATGATGGTCCTAGTATCGCTTCTCCATCTTTAGGTAATATTAATGGTCATCGCGTTGTTGGTACAGTGACAGAATCAGATATTCTTGTAACATCTTCAAATGGTTACTTAACATTCAAATTTCATTCAGACAGCTCCACCCCTGATAAAGGTTGGCAAGCAACAATTACCTGTGTTACAGCTGGAAGTTGCACAACACCAACAGTTCAAGATTGTTTAGGCGCAATTCCTATTTGCGGAAATTCCTACACCACCACAAACTCTTATGTTGGACCAGGAAACTGTTCTAATGAAATAAGTGGAGTTTCATCTTGTTTGCGAAATGGTGAAAAAAATGATGTTTGGTATGTTTTCAACGTTCAAAATTCGGGAAATTTAACCTTTACGCTTACACCAAATAATACCGTTGATGATTATGATTGGTCTGTATTTAATTTAACAAATAATACTTGTGCTGACTTACTTTATAATCAAAGTTTGGAAGTAAGCTGTAATTACGCAATTACGACAGGAACTCCAACTGGTTGTTTGACAGGCAATACTGGCACCCATCAATGGGCAGGAGGAACACAATACAATGCTCCTATTCCTGTTACAGTTGGACAAACTTATGTAATTAATGTTAGTAATTATACTACAAGTCAAAGTGGCTATAATATTAATTTTAGTTCAGCTTCTGGCGTTATTGTGGATGTTACTCCGCCAGTATTACAAACGATAACCAGTAGTCCAGCTTGCGGCCAAAACCAGATAACCTTTTATTTTAGTGAAAGGGTAATTTGCTCTACTGTTGGAGCTAGTGATTTTACTGTAACTGGACCAGGAGGTCCTTATTCCATTACAAATGTAGTATGCAATTCTGGAGCAACTTATAGCGAATCATTTACAATAACTTTAAACCAAAATCTAACAACTGGAGGAACCTTCAGTTTAAATTTGGTAGGACAAGTATCTGATGCTTGTAATAATTTAATAAGTGCAAATAGTTTAACCTTTAGTGTTTCAGGAGTTGTTGGAAGTGCAGTGGCAAATAGTGGAGTTACTTGTTTTGGAGGTTCAAATGGATCTGCAACTGCTTCGGCCAGTGGAGGAACCGCTCCTTATTTCTATATTTGGGATAACGGAGCAACTACTGCAACAGTCAACAATTTAAATGCAGGAACTCATTCAGTAACCATTACTGATAATTTACATGTTTGCACAGATATTAGAACTGTAAGTATTTCAAGCCCGCCAGCATTGGCTGCTGGAAGCATTTCTTCAAGTCAAACCATTTGTAGTGGAGGCGATCCTTCAATAATGAATTCTTCGGCAAATGCTTCAGGAGGAGTTGGAACAATTAACTATCAATGGGAATATACTACTGTTGCTGGATGCGCATCAGGATGGGCAAATTATGCTGGTGCAACTAGTGCAACATTAGATTTACCAGTTGGTTCAATCACAACAACGACTTGTTTTAGAAGAAAAGCAACCGATAATTGTACTTCTGTATATTCGAATTCTCTTACTATTACAGTTGATCAAATAACTGTTGGTGGTAGTGTTAATAGTAATGCTACAGTATGTAGTGGAGCAAATTCGGGAACATTAACTTTGTCAGGGCAAACTGGCTCAGTAATAAGATGGGAATATTCCATCTCTCCATTCGTTGTTTGGACTCCAATATCAAACACAACAACATCACAAACTTATACTAATTTAACCCAGACAACACAGTACAGAGCAGTTGTTCAAAATGGAGTTTGTTCTTCTCAGAATTCTTCTTTTGCCACAATTACGGTTAATGTAGCGCCTGCAATTACATTATCACCTGTTGCTCAAATTATTGGAGTTGGAGGTATGGCAACATACACAATTACTGCAACAGGAACAGGCCTTACCTATCAATGGCAAGAATCAACAAATGGAGGGACTGTATGGAATCCTATTTCGAATGGTGGAACTAATCCAAACTATGCTGGAGCAACCACAAATAATCTAACAATAAGTTCAGCAACAGCAGGTATGACAGGCTATTTATACAGATGTGTTGTTACCGGAACTTGTAGTCCTGCAGCAACTTCCTCTTCTGGCTTATTAACTGTAAACAATTCACCAGCAATTACAAGTCATCCAACAAATTTAAGCCTTTGCGCAGGTGTTAGTGCAAGTTTTACAACAACTGCAACAGGAACAATAACAGGATATCAATGGCAAGAATCAATAAATGGAGGTTCTACATGGAATAATGTTTCAAATGGTGGAATCTATTCTGGGGCACTAACAGCAACCTTAACCATTAATCCTGTTGGAGCAGCTATGAACAATTACCAGTACAAATGCATTGTTGCCGGTATGACTCCTGCGCCATCTGCAACAACCAATGTCGCAATTCTAACCGTTTATCCCGCAGTACCTGGAACGCCTTCGGTTCCATCAGGTTCTCAAAACTTATGTTTAAATAGTGCAAACTCGACCTATACTTCAACAGCAAGCAATGCAGCAACCTATAATTGGACAATAACACCTGGAACTGCTGGCGTAATTAGTGGAACAGGAACCACCGCAACAATTGATTGGAATAATGCTTATTCTGGAAATGTTCAAATAAATGTTAATGGAATAAATTCCTGTGGATCTGGACCAATTTCAACTTTAAATATAACTATTTCTTCTGGATTACCAGCAATTGCAACAACTCCAACTGGAACAGCCTTTTTATGTCAAGGTAGCTCAAGTAATAATTACACAACAATTGGGGCAGCTGGAGCTGTAACCTATAACTGGACAGTAACACCAGCGGCAGCAGGAACTATTTCTGGAACAGGTTTAACAGGTTCTATGACTTGGAATGCTGGATTTACTGGAACTGCTACCATTAGCGTTAATGGGGTAAATGCATGTGGAAGTGGACCCGTCAGCTCATTAAATATTATTGTATCTGGAGCAATACCAAGTATAACAACAGTTCCTTCCGGACCAATTTCTTTGTGTTTAAACAGTGTAAATTCAACTTATTCTACCACATCAACTAATGCAAATTCATACACTTGGAGCATTTTACCAGCAGGAGCCGGAGTTATTAGTGGAACTACCACTACTGCATCTGTTGACTGGAATAATGCATTTACAGGATCTGCAACAATTTCTGTTTTTGCAACAAATGGATGCGGTAATGGAGCTTCAAATACACTTTCAGTAAATATTGATCAGCCAACGGGAATTCCTTCAATTCCTTCAGGGCCAACTTCAGTTTGTGCTGGAACAGGACTAAATGCTGCTTATTCAACAAGTGCAACGAACGCAAATAGTTATATTTGGACAATTAATCCTGCAGCAGCTGGTACAATTTCTGGTTCAGGAAGTTCAATAAACGTTCTTTGGAATGCAGGATATGTCGGTACAGCAACAGTTTCTGTAAAAGCGGCAAATAACTGTGACACAACATTAATAGCAAGTGCATTATCAGTAATTTTTGATCCTGTAACACTTGGAGGTATCGTGAATTTAGACAATACTGTATGTTCTGGTTCTAACTCTGGCACTTTAAATTTAACAGGAAATACTGGAAATGTGACATCTTGGGAATACGCAGTTTCACCTTTCACCACTTGGACAACCATTTCAAATACTACAACTTCTCAAACATATCTAAATTTAACCCAAACAACAGAATATAGAGCCAATGTAACCAGTGGTAGTTGCTCAGCACAAAACTCAATCTCAGCAACAATTACCGTAAATACAGCCCCTTCAATTACAACTCCACCAGTTGATCAAATAATTGGAGTTGGAGGAAGTGTATCATATTCCATTACGGCAAATGGAGCAGGCTTAACTTATCAATGGGAAGAATACAACGGCTCAACTTGGCAAGTCATTTCTGATGGTGGTGCTGCCCCAAATTATTCAGGAGCCACAACTGCAACCTTAACAATTAATTCTGTAATTTTATCAATGAACGCCTATCTTTACAGATGTGTTGTAACTGGCACATGCTCTCCAACAGCAACCTCAGGAACTGCATTATTAACAGTAAATAATTCACCAGCAATTGCAACAGCACCAAACGATTCTTCAATTTGCTCAAATAGTTCTGTTAGTTTCTCAATTTCTGCAACTGGTACAATTACCGGTTACCAATGGGAAGAATCTGCTAATGGAGGTGCATCTTGGTCGAATGTCGTAAACGGTGGTATTTATTCAGGTGCAAATACTCCAATTTTAACAATTAACCCAGTTCCTGCAAGCATGGACGGATTTGAATATAGATGTGTTGTTGGAGGAATGTTACCAGCACCAAATACTGTTTCTTCAGTAGGAGTATTAACTGTTTTTCCAAGCGTTCCAGGCCTTGCTACTATTCCAGTAGGCCCTGTTATGCTTTGTGTTAACAGTGCAAACTCAAATTACTTTGCTACTGCAGCAAATGCAACAGCAGCTGTATGGTCTCTTAATCCACCAACTGCTGGTATAATAACAGGGAACGGTGCAACAGCAACTGTCGATTGGAATAATACCTTTGTTGGTACCGTTCAAGTAAGTATGAATGGTATTAATAATTGTGGAGCCGGACCTTCAAATTCTGTTGATGTTATTATTTCTGCGGGTGTACCAGACACAACTACCATTCCAACTGGTAACCTTACAATGTGTATTAATAGTTCCAATTCATTATATACCACAACAGGTGCAACTGATGCCATCACTTATAACTGGATCCTAAGTCCTTCAACCGCTGGAACAATCACAGGAAATGGTTTATCGGCAATTGTTGATTGGGATAATGCTTATACAGGAGCCGCTATTATTACAGTAAATGGAAATAATGGTTGTGGTAGTGGACCCGCAACCAATATTAATGTAATTATTTCTCCGACAAGCCCTGGAATGGCATCCCCTCCAAATGGTCCTACTTCTTTGTGTGTAAATAACTCAAATACAACCTATACTTCATCTGCAACAAATGCCACATCATATGTTTGGAGTATTTCACCTGCATCAGCTGGAACAATCACAACAAATGATTCCACAGCCACTGTTGATTGGAATAATACTTATAGTGGTATTGCAACAATTATTGTTTACGCAGTGAATGGTTGTGGAAATGGAACATTAAATTCTGTAAATATTGCAATTGATCAGCCTGCGGCAACTCCAACTATTCCAAATGGACCAGCAATAATTTGCTCTTCGGCTGGAACAGTTGCGAACTATTCATCTTCCGCATCTAATGTCACCGGATATATATGGACAATAACTCCTCCAACAGCAGGAACTATTGCAGGATCTGGCAGCACTGTTTCTATACAATGGACAGTTGGGTTTACTGGAACGGCAATAGTTGGTGTTTCTGCAATTAATAATTGCGATACATCGGTAGTTTCAGAATTAAATGTTGTAAGCAGTGCTACTTTAATTGCATCTGCTACAAGCAATGGCCCAGTTTGTTCTGGAAATAGTTTAAATCTAAATGCCAATCCTGTGGGAGCTCAATCTTATAGTTGGACAGGGCCAAATTCATTTAGTTCAGCAATAAATAATCCAATAATTACCAATGTGACAACCGCTGCTTCGGGCATCTATACTATCGTTGTTGCAAATGGATCTGGATGTAGTGATACTGCAACAATAAACGTGGTCATTAACGAAACTCCAATTATTTCTGTTGGACCAGATGCAACTATTTGTGATGGAAATTCAGCTGAACTATCAGTAACTGGTGGAGGAACATATTTATGGACTCCTGCAAATAGTATTACTGATTCAACAAGTGCAACACCAGTTGCTTCGCCAAATTCCACTACAACTTATATCGTTGTTGTGACCTCGGCAAATGGATGTACAAGCACAGAAAATACTGTAATTACAGTAAATCCAACTCCAATTATCACACTAACAAGTACTTCTTTAAGCAATCAAACTTACGCAGGAGAAATAATTACTTTTACTGCGAATCCTGCTGGCTATCCAATTTATCAGTTTTATGTTGATAATGTGATGGTTCAAACAGGAAATGTAAACATTTATGAATCCAACTCCTTAAATAATGGACAAGTGGTTTATGTTATTGCAAGTGAGAATGGATGTTTAAGTATTTATGATTCGATAAAAGTTGAAATAAAACCTTTCCCAAATGCCTTTACTCCTGACAATGATGGTGTAAATGATATTTTCCTAAAAGGAATTGAAATTATCATTTCAAATCGCTGGGGACAAGAATTGTACAAAGGTATAGAAGGTTGGGATGGAACATTTAATGGTCAGTTAGTATCATCCGGAACTTATTACTATATAGCTACTTATTATGATCTCAATGAAAACAAAACCACAATTAAAGGTGCTGTAACAGTTTCAAAGAAAAAATAAGTAATTAACTAAATATTTAAAAAAGTAAACCATGAAAAAAATTCTAATAATAACATTTAATATTTTGTTGTTTTCAAATATTGCTATTTCTCAAAACGATGTCCAATTTACACATTTTACTTCAAGTGAAATGTTGTTTAATCCGGCTTTAGCAGGGAAAAACGAAACTATTGATGCAACTTTAATTGCGCGTCAGCAGTGGATGGGATTTGATCAAGCTCCTCAAACACAACTATTAAATGTTGGAGCACACTTTGATGCAATCAGTGGAGGTGTTGGCTTAAGTGTGTCGAATGATCAACTTGGTGTTGAAAATACAATTAATGCTAAATTAATGTATGCATACAAATTGAAATTAGACAAAAAAAACAACCTTTCTTTTGGACTTGGTGTTGGAATAATTAACAAATCTATTAATGGTTCTGAGCTAATTTACGATAACATGACTGATGAGAACGCCCAATTAACAAACGAAAGCAAACTTAAAGCTGATTTTGATTTTGGAATCGGATTCTTTAATGAGAAAATTTCTGCTGGAATTTCTACAACACATATTGATCAAGGCCTAAAGAAATCCACAATTATGAAAGTGCCTAGGCATTACTATTTATATTTTAAATATAAAATTAAAGCTTCTGATAAAATCAGCATTATTCCAGCTGTAATTGCGAGAAGTAGCGAATTTATTACCCAATTTGATATCAATGCTTGTATGGATTATGATAATAAATTCTGGTTTGGATTATCTTATCGTTATGGTGATGCCTATGTGGGAATGCTTGGTGTAACAATTGCTCAAAAATTCAAAATTGGTTATAGCTATGATTATTCTGCTGGAGCATTAAAATCATATAGCGGTGGCTCTCATGAAATCATGATTTCAGCTGCCTTCCCTGGAGCGAAATCAAAAGGACAACCAAAATCATTCTTCCAATAGAAATATGATCTTAAAAAAAAGCGGTAAAATAATATTACCGCTTTTTTCTATTTATGATCTTCCTGAATTTTTTTCAAATTGAGACTTCGTAATTTCGGAGCCCATTTCCCTGCAATTCCTGAAATTAATAAGGTCATACTTCCACCAAAAATTACTGAAGGAATTAAACCCAACAATCTGGCCGCAACACCAGATTCAAACGAACCAATTTCGTTCGAAGACCCAATAAAAATACTATTAACCGCTGCGACCCTTCCCCGCATATTGTCTGGAGTTAATAATTGCATTATTGTAGAGCGAATGATTACACTAACATTGTCAAACATTCCACTTAGAGCTAGCAGTAAAAATGAGAGATAAAAATTCTTAGATAATGCAAATAGAATAATACATAAGCCAAATCCAGCCACACTGAGAAGTAAATTTCTTCCTGCATTTTTGAATGGTGGCTGGTAAGCCAAGAATAAAGCCATCACCACAGCCCCAAACGCAGGTGCGGCACGCATAAATCCCAATCCTATTATTCCAACATCTAAAATTTCAACAGCAAAAATTGGCAGCAACACCACTGCTCCACCAAATAAAACCGCAAACATATCCAATGACATTGCACCTAAAATAATTTGATTTTTAAAAACAAATTTTATTCCTGAAGAAAGGCTTTCCATTAAACCTTCTTTCTTAAGTTTTAATGCAATTGGTTTTGATTTAATAGCCAAATAAAAAAGAAAGCTCAAGCCAATTAATAACAATACAACAAAATAAGAAATACTTATTCCAAAAAGTCCACATAAAAAAACGCCTAATGGAGGTCCCGTAACGGCTCCAATATGCCAAATGGTGCTATTCCAAGTGGAAGAATTTCCATACAATTCGCGAGGGACAATTTGAGCCATCAAACCCATTTGAGAAGGATATAAAAAGCCTCGTGCTATTCCAGTAAAGAATATGACAACATATAAAGGAAATACACTAACTTCTTTCAAGTAATCAGAAAACTGATAAGTTAAAGAAAACAAAGCAATTGAACACAACAGAAATAAACCAACAAAAATTAAGATAATCTTCCTTCTATCAAAATGATCGGCAACATGTCCAGCAAAAAGTGCTATCAAAAGAAATGGTATTGCTTCAGCTAAACCAATCATTCCGAGTGAAAGTGCATCTTTTGTAATTTGATAAATCTGCCATCCAACAATAACCGATTGCATTTGAGTTGCAATGGTTAAAATAAATCTTGCTGAAATAAACGCTCGAAACTCTTTTATTTTAAGTACTGCGTATGCATCGTGTTGATCAATTTTTGCTGGCTTTTCCATTTATTTTATAGATAGACAAAAATAAAATAAAAATTTTGATTCATAGAAAACGTTTTGCTTTATTTAGAATTCTATTTTTGTAAAAATTATTTCTATGAAATTTCAATTAAGACCAGCAAAAGAAAGTGACTTACCAGAAGTTCTTTCACTAATTAAGGAATTAGCAAGCTATGAAAAAGCTCCTGAGGAAGTAACAATAACACTTGATGACCTTAAAAAAGATGGGTTTGGCGAGCGTCCACTTTTTGAAATAATAATCCTCGAAGAAGAAAATCAAATAATTGGTATGGCCTTATATTTCATAAGTTACTCCACATGGAAAGGCAAATGCATCTATTTAGAAGATATTATTATTCGAGAACCTCATCGAGGAAAAGGATATGGCAAATTATTATTTGAAGCGGTTATCTCGAAAAGCAAATCATTTGGTGCTAAGCGGATTTCATGGCAAGTTCTAAGTTGGAACGAACCAGCAATCAATTTTTATAAGAAATACAATGCCTCAATAAGTGGTGAATGGTTCAATGGAAGATTGGTTGAAGAACAAATTAATTCTTTTGAGTTTTGAAAATGCAATTACATTAGTTCAAATAAAACTCAACATTTTTTCTTACAAAAACTCCATCTTCCATATTACAATTCAATAAAACACCAAATTTTCCTTAATAATCAATTCTCTTTTAATAAAACCTTCTGTTATTAGGCTATGAATTATAACAGCCAGAATTTTTCCAAGAAAAATCTTATAGGTAATTTACCTGTCTGAATACAAGTGTTTTGATTATTGACTCTCCTTTAATTTGTTCGTAATTTTACCATATACAGTTTTTTATTAATTGTCTTGCCTGATCACATTTATCTTCTGTCAGAAAAACCATTTATTATTTTTTTATTAATACTTACAAGTTTAATATTCATTTTGGAACAAAATAAATGAAAATACAATCGAAATCACGGCTTTTAATAATTTTAATAATTTGCAATCTGCAATTATTCTTTTTCAAAAGTGCATTTACCCAAAATGTTGGATTTAATACGACTGGAGCACTTCCAAACACTTCTGCAATAGTTGATATAGATGCCAGTCCTGGAAATAATAAAGGTTTATTGATTCCAAGAATTCCTCTAACAATCACGACATCCAATGCACCAATTGGGGCTGGAATAGCAGTTAGTTTATTGGTATTTAATACAGCCACATTAAATGATGTTACTCCTGGTTATTATTATTGGAATGGTACATCATGGATTCGCCTTGCCACAGGTGCTTTTGGTCCACAGGGACCAACTGGTCCAACTGGAGCAAATGGAACTCAAGGCATTCAAGGAATACAAGGTGCTACAGGAATGCAAGGTCCGATTGGTTTGACAGGTACAACTGGAAACACTGGTTTAACTGGTGCTATCGGACCTCAAGGACCAACGGGTGCGAATGGAACTAATGGAATTAATGGTGCTACTGGAGCACAAGGTATTCAAGGTGTCACTGGCGCTCAAGGGAATACAGGCGCCCAAGGTCCTATTGGATTAACTGGAACAACCGGATCACAAGGAATCCTGGGAATACAAGGTGCTACAGGAATGCAAGGTCCGATTGGTTTGACAGGTACAACTGGAAACACTGGTTTAACTGGTGCTATCGGACCTC
>JACAAW010000037.1 GCA_013377115.1 Bacteroidota bacterium
GTTTGTGCTTTCGTATTTGAAATGCAATTAAATAAAGTAGTTTTACCAACGTTGGTAAGTCCGATAATTCCGCAATTTAAAGCCATAAAAGTATTTGGTTTTTTTGAAGTGCAAAAGTACTCATTTTTTGCTTTCTATTTCCGTTTTTAAATCAAAAAACTCAAGATAATTCTATAGTTTATTTGCATTATAATGTTTCAACGAATAAAAAATGAAAGAAATAAATCCAAGTGTACAAATTCCGGTACTTATTAAAAAAGAACCCGATATTGTAAAAAGATCGGCAATAAACCCAGTTAATACCATTCCGATTCCGATTCCTAAATCCAGTGCTGTGAAAAGGGTTGAATTGGCAACACCTCTTTTATGAGGTTCAACAAGGTTGTTTATCATTGCTTGAAATGTGGGCATTAGAATACCATTTCCAAAACCCATAATTAGAGCCGAACCAAAAAATCCATATGCATTTTGAACCAATGAAAGAATTGGAAACCCAATTATTAACAGTGAAAATCCTAAAATTCCAATCAATCTTGGACCTTTTTTATCAAATATTTTACCTGCTATTACTCTGGAAATAGCGATTCCTAGTGCGTAAACCAAAAAGAATATCCCAGGATTGTCAATTTTGATTTGCTTTCCATATAAAACAATAAATGTCAATAATCCTCCATAGCTCGACATCACTAAAAGGAAACTAAGTGAAACGGGTAATGATTTTTTTTCAATAAGGTTAGACCAATTGAATTTAATTTTCTCTTTTGGAATTTCGTATTTTGGATATTTTACTAAGCTTGCCAAAATGAAACCAATAAAACATAAAGCGCTGCCTATAATAAACATTCCTTCATAATCATATTTTTTCGCTAAAACTAAACCCAAAATTGGTCCAATCGCCATTGCAATGGTCATCGAAAGTCCGTAAATTCCCAATCCTTCTCCTCTTTTTTTTGCTGGAATGATATCAACGATTACTGTTGAAGCTGAAGTTGTTGTAATTCCCCATAATAGGCCATGAATAAAACGAAGTAAAAAAATGGATACTATTGTCACACTGAAAATATAGGCATTAAAAAGTAAACCAAAAATCAGTAATGATAGTAGATAAATGAATTTTCTTCCTTTAATATCTACTGCAATTCCTGTGAAAGGTCTGATAATTAAGGCTGCAATGGTGTAAATTGCTAAAACCATTCCTATCATTGAATTGTCGGCATGAATTGTTTTTCCTAGATAGAGTGGCAGACCAGTGATCAAAAAATAGAATGCTGTGCTCATTATCAAGTTGGCAAGGGCCAACATTACGAAATCTTTAGTCCAAATTTTTTCTTGTTTCATTTATTTTTAGTTCATAGGAATTTCCATTAATAATATTTTTGAATTCTCAGTTGTTAAAATACTAAGATTTTCGATTTCAGAAATACCAATGGCATCGCGTCTATTTAAAGTTTCTCCTTCAATTGTTACTGAGCCTTCAATAATGAAAACATATACTCCATTACCTGTAATATTTATAGGATAATTGATTTTAAAATTAGCATCAAAATTTCCCAAATGTAGAAATGCTTTTTGATTAATCCAAACCGTATTTTCTTTGTTTTTTTCAGGAGTAACTAATATTTTAAACTGATTGTTCAATTCATTTTCATTGAATTCTAATTGATCATATCTTGGGGTGATATCATTTTCTTCTGGGAAAATCCAAATTTGAAGAAAATTGGCATCATCAGTTGATGAAGGATTAAATTCTGAATGCAGAATTCCGGTTCCGGCAGACATTACTTGGATTTCATTGGATTTGATAATGGAACCATTTCCCATACTGTCTTTATGTTCCAGACTACCATAAATTGGAACTGAAATAATTTCCATATTTTCATGTGGATGGGTACCAAAGCCTTTTCCCGGACTAATGATGTCATCATTCAGAACTCTTAATTTTCCAAAATGAATTTTTTTAGGATCGTAATACTCAGCAAAACTAAAACTATGTCGGCCTTTAAGCCAGCCATAATCTGCAATTCCTCTGTTCTCTGATTTATGAACTACTTTTTTCATTTAAATAATTTTTTACATATTCCAAACTCACGTTCCATAATTTTTCTGCAACTGCCATATCTTTTGAAGCAGCTGTTGATTTAGAGATTTTGCTTTTGGCGAAATACTCACCTGAAATATGAGAAACTTCAGGAGAACTTGCCAGATAAATTGAAGTTTGAGCTCCTTTTAATGGGCTTATCATAAACATTCCAAAAAGAGATCTTTGAAACGAACTCATTTTGTCGAATAAGCGTGTTGAAACAACTCCAGGATGCAAACAATTTGCTGTAACGGTAGTTCCATTTAGTAATTCAGCTAATTTTTTAGTGAACAAAATATTGGCCAATTTAGATTGTCCATAAGAGCGAAAACTACTGAATGAATTTTTTGCTTCGAGGTCATCAAAATTTATTGTTCCCATTTTATGTGCAGACGAGGCCAGATTTACAATTCTTGAATTCGGACTTGCTTTCAATGTGTCAAGTAAAAGATTGGTTAGCAGAAAAGGAGCAAGGTGATTCGTAGCAAAATTCAGTTCAATATCATCCTTTGAAAGCTTTCTTTCAGTTTCCCAAATTCCAGCATTATTAATCAATACATCTAATTTTGAATATTTGCTTTTAAACAAATCAACACATTCTTTAATTGAAGAAAAGGAGGAAAGGTCGCATTTAATAACTTCCACATTTGCATTATTGGAAAAAGCGATAATTTCCTTTTTAACAATTTCTCCTTTTTCAAGATTTCTACTTGTAATAACAATAGTTGCACCCATTTTAGAAAGTGCCTTGGCAGTTTCTTTACCGATGCCTGATGTGGCACCGGTAATTAAACATATTTTATTATTCATTTTAATTTGTTTTAAATTTAAGAAAACCTTTAAAATGGTCAAGATTTACAAATAGTAAATACACGTGTAATATAGTAACAACAGCTGCTCCACCTATTCCTGCAATATCAAAAGATAAATGAAACCCAATAATATTTACAGTAATTGGAACAAACATTATTAAAAATAAAGGTACAAATCTATTTACAAGAAGTGCAATTCCAGTTAGTATTTCCATTACCATAACAATTTTGAAAATATATTCAGAAGATGCCAGCGCCATCATAAATTGTGCTTTTTCTCCTTCCATTGGAGGCATAGGTAAAAAGTGGATTGCTTTATTCAAGCCAAATATTAATAGACTTATGCCTAAAAGTATTCTGACAATAATATTTAGTACTTTCATAATATTAGAATTTAGAAGCAATTTCTTTAACTGTATTTAAATAACCTTTTACTGTTTCTTCATTTGCTTGCATTGCTGATGGGAAATAAGTGTGGTTGATAACTTCAATACCTGTGAATCCTAAAATTCCTTTATCAAAGGTAGTTCCTAAAGCGTTGTAAAATTCTCCATCATAAGCTTCTTTTGGTTGGCCATGGGTTGAAAATGCAACAGCTTTTTTTCCTGTTAATAGTCTTACCATCCCATTTTCATCAATAGCATAAGCGAATCCATAAAGGAAAATTCTGTCAATATAACCTTTAAGAATTGCGGGCATTCCTGTCCACCAAACAGGGTATACGAAAGTGATGACATCAGCCCATGTGATATATTCTTGTTCTTTTTTGATGTCTGCTGGGACATTTCCACTATAGATACCCGCAAAATCTTCACCTGAAAGAATAGGGTTGAATTTCATTGCATTTAAATCTCTTTCTACTACTTCGTGACCTTTGCTTTTCAACTCTTCAACAAAAGTTTCTTTTGATAGCATGATTTAAACTAGCTGGATTTGGATGTGAATAAACGATTAAATGTTTCATAATTTTGTTAAATTTTAATGTTAATACTTGTTTAGATTATTATTGTGCCAACAACTATTTGGTTATTAGTCAGCCAAATTTGTTTGGATTTTCCGATTAATTTCCTTGAAATCGCAAAGTTGTTCTGCGGTAATATTGTTTGTTGCTTTTACCACGGTTAGATTTGCAATTTCATTGAGTTTTTCCTTTAATTCTTTAGCTTTATGAGTGAGGAAAATTAATTTATGTCTTCTATCACTTTCTGAAGGAACTCGGACTACAAGATTGTTTTTTTCCATATTGTCAACGATTCTTGTGATTCCAGGCCTGTCTTTCTCACTAATTTCAGCTAATTCATATTGGCATCTTCCGTCTTTTTCCCATAAAATATTTAAAATCGTCCATTGTTCAACCGTAACTTCGAATCCATTTTTTATAAACATTCTGCTAATTGCGTTGTTTAATATTCTGGACGTGCTGTTAAGAATAAATTCAAGTGATTGATCAGATTTTATAGTTTTTGACATTTTTAATAGTTGTTGATGCAACAAAATTAATCCTTATTTAGAATAATTCCAAATAAATGATGTTAAATAATTGTTAAATATTGTAATGTATTCTTTTTCAGGCAAAAAAAAAGAGAGGTTGATAAAAACAACCTCTCTTAAATAGAATGATTAATTGTTATGAATTCTGAATTAGTTTTATTTTTGCCTCTAAAGCTTTTACTTCTTCAGCTGCATTTTTAATTTTTGATTCAAATTCTTGTTTCAAGATGTCTGCGTTTTTTGATTTTGCAAAAAAACCAATATTGTTTTCCCAAAGTTTGATATCGTTTTTAAGACTTGTAATTTTATTTACTAAAAATGTCTTTTCCTTGTAAAGTGCGTTGTCTGAATTAGGAGCATTTTTAATATTTTCAAGTTTATTCTTAAAATTCATTGAATTCTTTTCAGCAGAATTCAATTTTAATGAATCAAAGTGTTTGTTTATTGCAGCTCTAAATTGATTGTGAAGATTGTCTTTTTCTTTAACAGGAACATGACCAATTTCCATCCATTGTCTTTGGAAATCTTTCAAAGTGTTGATGCTTTCGCTATTATCAGTACCAAACTGAAATTCTTCAACAATTTTAATTAAATCTTGTTTCTTTTTAAGATTTTCTGTTTCGATGCCATCAATATTTGCAAAGTAATTTGATTTAGCGTTAAAGAAATGGTCGCATGCTGCTCTAAAACGTTTCCATATTTTATCGGCATATTTTTTAGGAGTTGGACCAATTGTTTTCCACTCTTTTTGTAATTCAATCAGTTTCTCGGTAGTTTTTTTCCATTCCTGATTGTCTTGAATGGCTTCAGCTTGCAAACAAAGATTTACTTTAAGGTTATAGTTATTTGTTTGTTCTTCGTGATTTTTATTCGAGAAAAGTTTTTTATTATTGAAAAATCCATCAATACTTGATTTAAATTTTGCCCAAACTTCATCATTAACTTTTTTTGGAGCTGCGCCAATTGTTTTCCAGAATTTCATTAATTCATTAAATTGGTCGGTAACATCTTGCCATTCTCTGGCAGTGTTGCAAACGATTTCATTTAATGATTCAGCTTTTTCGCAAAGGGCCAATTTTGCTTGGTAGTTATTCTCTTGTTCCCCTTGAAGTATTTTATAATATTCTTGTCTGCGAACATTTATTTTTTCAGTAGCACTTCTAAAACGATCCCAAACTTCGTCTTTTTTATCATTCGGAATAGGACCTACTTCGCGCCATTCTTCATGATATTGTTGAAGCAAATTAAAAGATTTTGTGATTGAAGTTTCAACGATTAACTCTTCAGCTTTTTCGCAAATTTTTACTTTTAGTTCAAGGTTTTTTCTTAAATCAAGATCTTTGAGTTCCTTATTGATTTTGACTTTGTCAAAGAATTTCTCAATTAAGAAATGGTAGTTTTGCCAAAGATTGTTTACATCTCCTTGAGGAACTTGGCCAATTTCTTTCCACCTGTCTTGAAGAGCTTTAAAAGCATCATAAGTTTTCTTCAATTCTTCGTCTGAATCAATCAAAGATTTAAGAGATTCAATAATACCTTGTTTTTCGACAAGGTTTGAAAGTTTTTGCTTTTCAAGTTGTTGAACTTGAATTTGTTTTTTTTCTCTATATATTGAGAATATTTTGTTAAAGCGTTCTTCGGATTCATCCACTGATGGAACAAAATCTTCTTTTACGCCACCATCAGCAATAAATTTTTCAAATGCCGCAAGTTTCTCTTCACGGATAATTTTATGAAAAGCACCTTTAATAGAGGTAACAGCTATTTTTATTGCATTAATATCGTTATGAACTATTGATTCTAGTGTTTCAATTAATTGGTGTTTATCAAAGCCTTCAAAATTTTCGGGAAGATTTAGCACTTTGGCTTCTTCTTTTGCTGAAATCTCTTCAATAATATCTTGTTGTTCGGAGAGAACTTCATTAATTACTAGGGATTCAATAATTGGCTCTTCAGCAACAATATTTTTTTCTTCCTCTTCAATAATTTCTTGAGGTATTACCACTTGTTCAATAACGATTTCTTCTGCAGCTGCAGAATTGTCATTTTGAACTTCTATTATTGTTTCTTTTTCTGAAATGATAATGTCATCATTATCTTCGTTGACTTTTTCTAAAGTAATTTCTTTTTCTGCAGTTATTTCAGTTGAAATAGCAGTTTCTATAGAAGTTTCGTTATCTGAATTAGTTAAATCAACTGTATCAGTGGTAGAATTCAAATCCTGAACGTTATTGTTTTCAGAATCAGCGAGATTTTGGTCTTTTATTTCCATCTTTTCTAAATCTTCAAATTTGGAGTTTTGCTTTTTATTAAAGCAAGGTAAAATTAGTAATTATTTATTTAAAATTTAAATTTTGTCTAATGCTTCTTTTAAATCATTGATTAAATCTTCAACATCTTCAATTCCTACTGCATATCTAACCAAACCATCAGTAATTCCAGCTTTTAATCTAGCTTCTTTTGGAACTTTTGAATGTGTCATTGAAGCTGGGTGCTGAATTAATGTTTCAACCCCACCAAGAGAAACTGCAAGCAAAGCAACTTTTACATTGTCTTGCAAAATTTTTCCTGCATCCAATCCACCTTTAAGTTCGAAGCAAATCATTGAACCTGGTCCATCCATTTGTTCTTGAGCTAATTTGTATTGTGGGTGAGATTTTAATCCTGGATATTTCACCCATTCGATTTTTGGATGATTTTCTAAAAATTCAGCAATTTTCATTGCGTTTTCTTGAGCTCTTTCAATTCTAATTCCTAGAGTTTTGATACCTCTTATTACCAAATATGCCTGATGTGGGTCCATATTACAACCCATATTTACCATCATCACTCTTAATTTGTTGTAAAGGCTTTCGTCTTTTGTTAGAATCATACCAGCAACAACGTCGGCATGACCGTTTAAAAACTTGGTCATTGAATGGAAAACGATATCTGCGCCTAAATCCAAAGGTCTTTGAAGATATGGACTTGAAAATGTATTGTCGACAACTAAAATTAAACCATGTTCTTTTGCTATTGCAGCACATGCTTTTAAATCTGTAATATCCATTGTAGGATTTGCAGGTGTTTCAATAAAAAGCATTTTTGTGTTTGGTTTAATTGCATTTTTTATTTCTTCAACGTTGCATGTGTTCACATAAGTTGATTCAACGCCAAATCTAGAAAAATGATTTTCCATTACGCCTCTGCTTGGTCCGTAAACTGCTTCAGTACTAATCATATGCGCACCCTTTTCAAGCATTGCCATATAAATTGTTGTAACAGCAGCCATTCCTGAAGAAACTGCAATTCCTCTATAAGCATTTTCTAAAGTAGCAACAGCTTCCTCAAGAGCGTTAATTGTAGGATTTCCAATTCTTGTGTAAATGTATCCATTACTTTCACCAGCAAAGCATTTTGCACCTTCGTCAACGTTTTCAAAAGCAAAAGTGGATGTTTGGTATATAGGAACAGTAGCACTTCCAAATTGATCTTTAAAGTTTCCGGCATGAATTAATTTGGTATTGATTCCTAATTTGTCTGTTTTCATATTCTAGTTTTTTGAATTATAAAGTAAAATGCCTCCTTAAAAAAAGAGAGGTGCAAATTTGTAAAAAAATCAATCGTTAAGCAAATAAATAAAGCATTATATTTTGAATAATAAACGCTTACTTTCGGGTCTGGAAAATTTATCATAAAATATTATTCTTATAAACCAACTGACTAGTGATTTAGTCGATTTGAATTTGCATAAAAGTAAAATACAAAAGCAAAAAATACTCGTTAATTTTCTAAAATAAGTTTATAATTTTACAAGGATTATTTGAGGGATTTAAAAATGAAAATATGACTATTAAAAATATTGTTCTATTTATTCTTTTTCTTGGTTTTACCAATGGGTTTTCGCAAAGTTATGAATTGGTAAAATGCAAAAATGATAAAGAAATTATCAAGCATTTTGCTTATACATTGTCTTATAGCGAACAGGATGAACAAGCTTACTGGGTTGCGTATGAATTGAAAGGTGAAAATATTGGAGATGGGGTAGAACGTGCAGATAAATTTGTTCCTGATCCACTTGTGAAAATGGGCAGTGCAACAAATAGCGATTACAAAAAATCAGGATACGATCGCGGTCATTTGGCTCCAGCTGCGGATATGAAATGGTCGTCAGTGGCAATGAAAGAATGTTTTTACTACAGTAATATGAGTCCACAAGTTCCAAGTTTTAACAGAGGAATATGGAAAAAACTAGAAGAGAAAGTTCGTGTTTGGGCAAAAGAAAAGGGAGTTTTGTACATTGCAACTGGACCTGTGTTATCTGGAACAATGGCTAACATTGGTCCAAATAAAGTTTCTGTTCCAAATTACTATTACAAAGCGATTCTGTTTAATAATGGTGCTCAATCAAAAGCAATTGGATTTTATTTGCCCAATGAAGGGGTTGATAAATCGATTTTGAGTTTTGCAATAACCATTGATAAATTAGAGGAAATGACGGGTTTGGATTTCTTTTATAATCTGCCTGACAATGTTGAATCATCCATAGAATCAAAATTAGACCTAAATTATTGGAAATAAGTAAATATTAGAAAAAATCGGATAAGTTAAATATTTTTACACTTTAAAGTAGGAATATTGAAATTAAATTAATATGTTTGTCATGTTTCAATATTTAAAATGATGGATGGAAATGTAATTGATTTACAATATTTAAAAGAATTATCTTCTGGTAATAGGGAATTTGAAATTGAAATGATTGATATGTATCTTGAACAAACTCCTGAAATTGTTTCGGAGATTGGAGAAGCATTTCAATCAAATGATTTAAAAAAAGTGAAATCACTTTCCCATAAACTAAAATCTTCGGTTATCATTTTTGGGGCTAAATTATTACACGAAAAACTTGCCGAAATTGAAGAACTTGCTGCTGATGATAATAATTTAGCAGAGATTTCTGGTTTGCTAAAAATTGTTGAAGAACAATCAAAATTGTCGATTGAATTACTTCAAAAAGAAAAACTCTAATTCTAATTTTTAATGGATGTTTTATTGAAGAATGAAGTTTTATTTAAAGCAATAAAAACTTCAATTAATGCTGGTATTGCTATAACCGAAATTTATAATTCCGATTTTTCATTCGAATTAAAAGAAGATCAATCTCCATTGACAAAAGCTGATATTAAATCCAACGAAATTATTATTAGTGATCTTCAAAAAATTGGAATTCCTATTATTAGCGAAGAAAGTAAGCAAATTCCTTTTTCCGAAAGGAAAGGCTGGAATCAATTTTGGCTTGTGGATCCACTTGACGGAACCAAAGAATTTTTAAATAGGAATGGTGAATTTACAGTCAATATTGCTTTAATTGATAATCAAATGCCGATTATGGGCATAATTTATCTGCCAGTAAAAGGTGTTTTATATTTTGCTCATGACGAAATTGGTGCATATAAAATTGAAAGTATTTTTAATGTTGATTTTACTTTTAATGAATTGATTGAAAAATCAATAAAAATTCCTTTGATAGCTAATTCTGAAATTTTCACTATTGTGGCTAGTCGTTCACATTCAAATAAAGAAACAGAGGATTTTATTGAAGCACAAAAAAATATTCATGGAAACGTTTCCCTTATCTCGAAAGGAAGTTCATTGAAGTTTTGCATGATTGCCGAAGGTATGGCGGATATTTATCCTCGATATGGAACAACGATGGAGTGGGACATAGCCGCAGGCCACGCAATCATTAATGCTTCGGGTGGCAAAATTCTTCAAATTAATGGTGAGGCAATGCAATACAATAAAGAGGATTTACGAAATCCGTTTTTTATTGCGTCAAGAAAGTAATTCCGATTTACTATTCAAAAAATTACACAAAATAATATTTCTTTATACTAGATTCCTCTCTTTGTTCGGAATGACAGGACTTTTATAAATTCCTCCCAATAACAAAGTGATTTTGTCACTCCGAACAAAGTGAGGAATCTCTTTTCTAGTATTATTGCAAAATATCAGCTATTCAATAATCATTTTCTTAGTAACCGAATATTTTGAATTGGAAATTTTTACTGGGTAAATTCCAGATTTTAAATTCAAATTACTAATCGAAAAGATATTGTTTCCCAGATTATTTGAATCAAAGAGTTCTTCCCGAATTAACTGCCCTGTGAATGAAATTATCGAGATTTTAAATTTGGAATCACTGTTTCCTGAAAAACGAATATTGATTTTCTCTTTTGCTGGGTTTGGATAAATTTCTAAATCAGTCAAAGACTCAATTTGATTTATCGAATTGTTTGGTGCATGAAGGGTATCAATCCAGGAAACCGAAACTGATGCTGGACCCATTCCACCGGTTCTTTTTACAATTTGCAAAACAGGTTCTTTAAACCCATTGGCAAGCCATTTATATTCGGTTTCCACTCTGTTAAATTGGAATCC
This sequence comes from Bacteroidota bacterium, assembly GCA_013377115.1. Classification (GTDB taxonomy): domain Bacteria; phylum Bacteroidota; class Bacteroidia; order Bacteroidales; family CG2-30-32-10; genus Cfx2-01. The sequence continues at coordinate 10,804 of JACAAW010000037.1, forward strand.
AAATCCCAATGTGTCCATGAAAATGGTGTCGTGAATATAATTAGTGGACTTTACTCTGATAACAGAAAATGTGTCGAAAGGTGTGATTAAAGTTCCCCAGCCATCAATATTGTTAACTCTTTTTCTGGTTTCACCATAATAACCAAAACTTGGAATGCTAACACTATAAGCTGAATTGCATGAATCAGAAGTTCCGTAGGTTATCGGGAATTTATACCAAACATCTGGATTGTCGAATTTTATTGGTAAAGGGATTCCATTCAATTTTGCTCCAAAACCAACTTGAGAAAATTCTGGTGTTGATTTCTTGTAAAAATTATATTGTTCAGTTATTTGTAAATTTGGAATTGGCGCTGCAATCGCAGGTTGTGGACTGGCAACTGTGGCCATATGAGTTTGATCTAAAGGATTATTAAATGTTGCAATATAGGTAAAAGGGGTTGTTAGAACACTTTGGAAGGTGTCTTTTTTTGTGGAATTATCAACTAATGATGAATAATTCCAAGAATAATTTGCTCCAGTCAAAGTATAATCAATTGTTCCCACGCCTGTTGCTGTGAGAAATCTAACTGAATCACCGCTAACGGGCATATTACTGCTGGTTATTGATGGTTGAGCTATTAACGAAAATGTAATAAAGAGACAAGATAGAAAGAGTAGCGTTTTTTTCATTTTTCTTTTTTTTAGAATTCAAAAATACGCAAAAAAATGAATATTAAATAATTTTATCGATTTCGTGAATGGCATTTTGCAATCTAATTTCTCCATTGCCTGAAATTACTGCGAAAGGGAAGTGGTTTTGGATTAATTCACTTTTATAAATATTGAAAAAATGTTCTCGCAAATGAGGATGCTCGCGCAAAGGATCAAATTCCCAATTCAAGTCAATGTTGCAAAGTAAATACAAATCATATTGATGCAATTGAATGTTTTTAAGAATCCATTCATGACAAAAATTGAAAGCATGTTCGCACCATACCTTGGTTACCAGTAAATCGGTATCGCAGATTAAAAGTTTATTTGCAATTTCTGAAATTTGGTTTTCGGATTCTAATTGTTTCTGGGCAATATGAAGGATATCTTCGGAATTGTAGGGTCGGTTTATATAAGCAACATAATCGCGAGCAAATTCCGGCACAAATGCAGTTGAATAATGCTGAGCAAGTTCTTTTGCCAAACGCGACTTCCCTGTGGATTCGGGGCCTGTTATTGCGATTCTTTTTATGATTCCTGTTTTGATAAATCTTTCCTCCAATTATAATATCCTAAAATAGCTAGCAAGGTGAAAATTAAATATAAAATACTTGTTAAATACAAATCCTTGAAAAAATAGATGGTAACGCACATGATATCGATGATGATCCATGCAATCCAGTGTTCTAAGATTTTTTTTGCCATCATATACGTGGCAATAATGCCCCATATTCCCACAACCGAATCCCAAAAAGGAAAAGCTGCATCGGTGTATTTAAAAAGTAAATAACCCAAAATGGTTTGTGTTGTGATTCCAATTATTAAATAAATAATAATTTGCTTTTTTGTAATTCTCGAAATTTTGTCAAGAACTTGATTGTTCTGACCGCCATGCAACCAATAATACCAGCCATAAATGGTCATGAATAAATAGAAAATCTGCAAACCAAAGTCAGCATATAGTTTTGAAATAAAAAAAATATAGATATAAATAATAACACCAACCAAAGATATTGACCAACACCAAATTTTTTGTTTCGTTGTTAGCCAAACTCCAAGGGCACTAAAAACAAAACCAATTAATTCAATGTAATTTGCTAAAATCCAATTAATGATCAAATCAATCATTAAAACTATTGTTTTAGAAAGGCATTTACAATTTTAAATACAAAAACTGCAGCACCAGTTTTTTGAAACGAATTGTAAACTTCATCGGTAAGGGTTTTCATAATTTCATGATAATCTCCAAAAATTTGAGTGCTCATTCCATTGGTTTCAATAATGAGATTTTTGTTTTTATTGATATTTTCAATGAATTCTTGAATGTATTTAATGTATTCAATATTAAGCGGATAAAGGCTGATTTCAACTGATGCTTGCATAATTAGTTTTATTAAAGTTTGATTTACAAAGATATTTTTTATTTCCTATCAATTAAAAATTGATTTTGAGAAGAATTTTCCTATTTTTGTATTAAATAAATATATAAACTAAACACATGAAAAGAAACTTAACTATTTTATTTATCCTTTTGATCACAAGTTCAATATTTACTGGTTGTTTAACGATTGAGAAGAAAGAGTATTCTTTCGAAATGACTGGAAAGAACTCAGGAAAATTAACCATTAAATATGTAAATATCATGTCATCCGAAGGTGATTCATTACAAGCTGTAAATGCTGATTTCGATGAATTAACTTCAAGTTATATGATGGGCGATAAATTACAGAATGATTATCCAAACGCAACAAATATTCAAAAAAGATTATTTGAGGAAAATGGCGTTTTATGTGGCGAAGTAACTATGTCTTTCCCAAATCTTGCTGCAGTAAAATTATACCAATATGATACCAAAAGCCCTTTTATGCTTTCTTTAGGTTTTCTTGATTCTGAGACTTTTGCCGAATCAAACGGGAAACATGGTGGCGATGTGATGCCAATCGTATTTTGGGATAAAAAACTTAAGAAATTAACTTTAACTACCAATGTTACCAAGCCATCAGAAAAAACTTTGAGCCTTTTGGAAAAATACAATAGGTGGAAAAAATAATTTAAAAATAAAAAAGGTCTGAATTTTCAGACCTTTTTTTTGTGGTTTTATTTTGTGAAATGGTTAGCCTTGTGGATTATTCTTCAATTAATCTTTAATACAACGAACTGAAAGCCCATCTGTCTTGCTGGTGATATCCCTTGTTATATTGTTATTATTATAGTCGATGCTGCGAGTCCAACCAATACTTGATTCTTCTTCTGTTGAGGTCCACCAGTAGCTATTTTTCCCAATGTCGCCGAATGTATTACTGTTGAATAGGTGTCCACCTGGCAGTGCTGAAAAACCGCTGGTGTTGGTGCCATTCCCATCTTCATTCCATCCTTTTTTCGACTTCATTTTTAGGGCGCCATCATTATCTCCTAAATAGGATAGGAGGGTAGTCCATTCTGCGTCGGTTGGTAAATGCCAACCAGCTGGACAGACGGTTTTAGCAGTTTCAAAATCATAAAGGTATCCGTATTTTACAGCATTGCTATCATTATTATCATAAGCCCAGCAACCACTGTTTGCTTTGAAAGCAAGGTTTTCTGTCATCCAGATTTGGTTACCTAACTTTACTGTTTTATAAACTTTACCATCTCTATTATCGGTAAAACTTGCATTTACTTGTGCGAAGGAGAATGTTGTATTGAGTAAAATTGCAAATAAAAATAATTTGGTTTTCATACTTTAGGGTATTGGTTATTTTTTTTCAAATTAGCTGTCTCCTTTTTTGAACAAAGGCAAATATTTGTATTAATTATACTCTCAGAACTCAACAAACTTTTTCTTTTCAAGAACCACTATGTCAGAACCCAGTTTTTTATAATAAACAAAAAGTTTTAATAAAAATGTTTTTACAGTCTTATTTGGTATGGCAAAATTATGAATAATAGTCTTGTCGCTCGCTTGAAAAGATAAAACATTCTCGTATCCATTTGAATTACTCATGTATGGGCTGCTATAGGTTAAAAAAGGTTCGTCTGTAAAACCATTATAAGAAATTGTAAAATTAGTAATTTCGGAAATTTTATAAGTGGCAAATTCGAGTTTTTCTTTAATAATTATCGATTCTCTTTCAAATATTACTTTTCCAATAACTTCATACTTGTCAACAAAATAGGAATAATTTATAATCCAAAAAAACATGTTTAGTAAAAAAAAGCCAGAAATTGACATGAATAAGGAACCTTCCCCTGTTATCAAATTAATAGGATGTAATAAGAATAATTGACCAAATGAAATAATCATAAAGATTTTAGTCCTTCTCCCTTTTTTAGAAAGTTTTGGTGAAATAATATCTATTGAAATCTTGTCCATTTTGTCAATCATCCTAAAATTTATGCCAAAGGCTCTGGCGGCTGCTTTTCGGTAGCGATTTTACTCAATGTCTTTTGTTAGAAGTACTTCCGTTTAAATTATTCCTTCTCTTTCTGATTCTCTTGTTCCTATTCTAATTGAAGAATTTATCTAGAGAATTATTTATCAGTTCTTAATACCATTACAAATTTGATTCAGCCCGATAAAAAAAATGTATAGCACGGATTTGTAATTCGAGCATAAAACGAATAAACTTGGCACGAATAATAAATCCGCGCCAACTGATGCGAAATGTATTTCAAATCCAATTTCAATTAATTTTAATAACCTGAAGCCAAAGATTTGTTGATATAGATTTATTAGCAGATACAGCTTTCTTATCCATATTTTGTAATTCAGTTTCAAGGAAAGGTCTGAATTTCTCAAAAATAGTTTCAGCAAGATTTTTAGCCGTTGTTCCAAAAAAATGCGATGCAGGAATTCCCATCTTTTCTACTATATCATCAGACCTCACTAAAAAACAGTTTGGCTTGTTTTTTATGACTTTATTTATCAGTGCATATCTGCCTGCTGAAGTGTTTTTCTCAAATGGTCCAATCCAGATTAAAGGAATAGAATCCTTATAGGCAAAAATAATTTTCAATAAATCTTCATGTGCATTAATGAAGTTTGCCCCCAGAACCAATATTACAGCTTGTGGTTTCCAAAAATTTAAAACATTTTCTAAGCTACCTTCTTGCGATTTCATAACCAATCCATTGGTAACAGCTTCGGCACCTTCAATAACCGGCACTTTTGATCCCCAAACACTTTTAGTTTCAATCAAAGGCTTGCCTGCAAAAGACTGCCTGATTCTATATCCACAGCAAAGATTTTTCATCGGTATTGTAAAAGTCTTAGAACCTGCACCACCAATTGCAATAGAAAGAATATCGTAGGTTCCGACTTCGTGCATTTTCTTTTGAAGAAACTCTCCAAAATGTCCTTTAAGATAGGAGTCTCCAAAAATTAATACAGGCTTTGGGCTTTGCGAATTAGCATACCAGGACCCCATGCAAAAAATAAGAAATGTTAAAGTTTTAATTTGTAAAAAAGATTTCATTAAAAACACTTAATAATTTTGATATAAATTGATTTTTTTATTTAACCCAGCTTTGCCCACTCTGTAAAAACCGAAAAATTAGTTTAATATGCTTTTAAAATCGCGGATAAAAAACTTATGTAAACTAAGCATTTTTTTTTGAATAATACAAATTAAAACAGAAAATGAAATTTGGGATAATTAAATTATTTTTTGCTTGCGAAGAAGCAATCTAGTATTGAAAATTCCTTCGAAGATGAGTTTGATTCTCCGCCATTTGGCGAATCCCAATGACAGCTTTAAAAAAATTGGAGAAAAAAATCATTTTGTATTAATTCATAAAACCTAACTCTATAATTGGTATATTTGCATAGTAAAATCTTCTTAAAGCTTTATTAAAGTATTCTTTAATCTAAAAAACAAATTGCTAAAAAAACAATTATGACACTGCAATTTATTCATGATAACAAAGGTAATACCACAGGCGTTTTTATTCCGATAGAGGAATGGCAAACGCTAAAAACAAAGTATGTCGATTTGCAAAGGGAAGAAGCCGAAAATGTGGTGGAACTTTCTTCATGGCAAAAAAACATTATTGATGAGCGCTTAAGTGATTATTATAAAAGCCCTTTGGATGTTGCCGATTTTGATACCACAATTGATGATATTGAAAATGGATTATGAGTTATTCCTTTGTAATCAGGTCTTCTGTAAAGGCCGATATCATTAATGCTGCCGATTATTACAAAAAAATAAATCCAAAACTAGCTAAACAGTTTTTGTTTCGTATTAGAGAAGCAAAAGTTTATATTTCTCAGTCTCCGCTGGGCTTTCAAATAAAATACAACCAAGTAAGAACGCTACTTTTAAAGCAGTTTCCGTATCATATTCATTATATTATCGACGATACAAAACAGTTAATTATCATACTTGCCGTAATTCACGCTTATAAAAATCCTATGGATTACCCAAAATAAAAAAAAGGTCTGAAATTCTCAGACCCATTTTTTATTACTATTTCACTAATCAACCAATCAACCAATAACCCAATTAACCACAAACAACAAACCATTCAATTATTCAACCTTTTTCTTCTGTCCATTATTCGGTTTATTCGCCCTTTTTTGTTCTCTCACTTGTTTCAATAATACTTTCCTGAATTGTTTTTCGCTATCGTAGAGCTTTACCACCTTTTTTATCGGAAGCACTGATTTAAATTTTGAATGATATTCCTTTTTTAAGTCGAGCATTTTTTGCTCATTAATGATCATGTCGTCTGCCATTTTTCCGGCTTCCTGGTCGCTAAGTTCATCAATTTTCTTTTTGTCCTTATTGTTGCCTCTGAAAGTTTTGGTCAACTCAGCTTTTTTAGCCTGATATTCATTATAAACTGGCCAGAAAGTTTGAGCTTCTTCGGTTGTTAGATTAATTTGCGTTGCGATAAAAGCCACTTTTTGAGATTCAATTTTTTTCTTACGCTCTTCATTCATTTGTTTTCTGTTTTCCTTTTTTTGCTTCGGATCATCTTTTTTTTGCTCCTGAGCAATTAATGTGGTGCCTGCAAAAATTATTATCATTAATAATCCAGCAATTCTCATTTTAGTTTTCATAATATAGAGTTTTAAAGATCAGTTAATAAATCACTATTTGTATCGTATTCACTTTCATTGTACAGATATTCTAAGATATCTGCATCCGGAACAGTACTTAAATTCTCTTCAATTTTTTCTAAAGTTTCTGGTTTTGGAATGTAATTTATATTGCTTTCAATTGAGCCATTGCTATCATTTTGCACCAATCTGTTTTGTAATTCTTTCTCAATAGAAATATTGGTATCAATAATGGCTAAAAATTGACTTTTTGATTTGATACTCGAAAATTCACTCCTGAAAACAAATACTGCCGTTAATATTATTACTAATGTTACTGCAAATGAAATGGTATGTTTTGGTAAAACAATGTATTGAATGATTTTATCAAATATACTTGCTTCTTTTGTTTCAGTGATTTTTGCTTGAATTAAATTGGGTAAATCATCAAAATATTGGTCAGGTGTTTCGAAAGGGTTCGAATTTCCAATAGCCGAAAGTTTTGGAGCAATTTCTTCAAAATTCTCATTATTTGTTTCTGGAAATGTGTTTTTGTTCGCTTTCATGGTTCTATGACCTTTCGTTTTTAAAAAGGTTTAATGGTTAATTAAAAATTCTTCAATTTTTTTTACTGCAATATGATACGAAGCTTTCAGTGCACCAACCGAAGTGCCCAATATTTCTGACATGTCTTCGTATTTTAATTCGTCAAAATATTTCATATTAAAAACTAGTCGCTGCTTTTCGGGTAAGGTTAAAATTGCTTTTTGCAGTTTTAATTGAATTTCATCTCCTTTGAAATAAGAATCTGATTCCAGAGTGTTGGATAATTGTTTTTCAACATCAACGAAGGGAATGAAGAATTTTGTTCGTTTTTGTTTCAGAAAAGTAATCGACTCGTTGGTAGCGATTCGGTAAATCCAGGTAAAAAGTTTCGAGTCCTCGCGAAAATTATCCAGACTCTTCCATATTTTTATAAATGAATTCTGAACCACATCGTTGGCATCGTCGTGGTCAATAACCATTCTTCTAACCGTCCAATAAACTTGTTTTTGGTATTTCCTAACAAGCATATTGAAAGCATAATGCCGCTTGTCGGGATTTCTGAAAAATTCTAATAATTCGCTATCCTTATAATCTTCCATAGTAATGCTGAATTCTGAATAAAAACTGGTTTCAAAAACTCAGCTTATGATTCAGATTTTCTTTCTTTCGATTGCTTTAAGAGCTGCTTCAACAATGTTCTTGGCTTCGAGTCCATATTTAGTCATTAACTCTTCTGGTGTTCCACTTTCTCCAAATTTATCATTAACTGCCACCATTTCAATTGGTGTTGGTAAATTGATTGATAAATACTGAGCGATGCTATCACCTAGGCCTCCATTCATTTGATGTTCTTCAGCTGTTACAACACATCTGGTTTTTTTAACTGAGTTTAAGACTGCTTCAACATCCAAAGGTTTAATCGTATGAATATTTATTATTTCAGCATTGATACCTTTTGATTCTAAAATTTCGCCAGCTTCAATGGCTTTCCATACCAAATGGCCGGTTGCGAAAATAGTAACATCTTTTCCTTCATTTAAAAGTACTGCTTTTCCAATTTCAAATTTTTGATCAGCAGGAGTGAAGTTCGGAACTACTGGTCGGCCAAATCTCAAATAAACGGGTCCAACGTGCTCAGCAATTGCAAGTGTGGCAGCTTTTGTTTGATTATAATCACAAGTATTGATAACAGTCATGTTTGGAAGCATTTTCATCAAGCCAATATCTTCCAGTATTTGATGTGTTGCACCGTCTTCGCCTAAAGTTAGCCCTGCATGTGAAGCGCAAATTTTTACATTTTTTCTCGAATAAGCCACCGATTGCCTGATTTGGTCATAAACTCTACCAGTTGAAAAATTGGCAAAGGTTCCGGTAAAAGGAATTTTTCCACCAATGGTCAAACCAGCTGCCATAGAAATCATATTGGCTTCGGCAATTCCAACCTGAACAAATCTTTCAGGAAAGTCTTTTACAAATGCGTCCATTTTTAAAGAGCCAATTAAATCAGCACAAAGTGCAACAACATTTGGATTCGATTTTCCAAGTTCATGCAATCCTGCTCCAAAACCTGAGCGTGTGTCTTTTTTTTCTGAATAAGTAAATTTCTTCATTATATTTATTTTTCTAATTATCTGAATAAACTTTAACATTCACAGCCGAACCAGATTCCACTTTGAATGATTTCTCGGTTGTATAATCCGATTTTGTTGAGAATTTTGACCGATAAACAACACGATATTTTCCTGGTTCTAAAATCAAAGTTTCAACGGTTGTATTCTCTCTGAAATTATAAAGCCAGGTTAATTTATTATCATCTTCGAGATATAAACTGCCATAACCGATGATACCAGTAGTTATTGTTGCCATTCCTGGTTGCGGTATTTCAATGGTTGTGGTTTTGCTTTGGCTGATATCAATATCTTTCAGGTAGATTCTTGGTAAACAAAGGACTTCAATATCATATTTCCCGACAAGATATTTTTCTGTTTGCTCAAAATTCTGAACATTAATAGTTTCCATTTTACCTTTTTTCCTGACGATACAAGGAATTGGTTTTTGCGAAGGATTGCTTTTTCCCCCTAATTTTAAAGATAAAAATCCCTGAGGCACATCAACCGGAATAATGGTATGTTTCCCGGCAGTTAGTTTAACTGTGTCGATGGTAACGGGTGGAATGGTATGAATTGTGAGTTTGTAGGTTGTTAAAGGATCAATTACCAATGTATCTGGATTTCCACGGTTATTCATTGTGTGGATAAAATTGTATTTTAAATTACCAGAATAACTGTCGTAGAAAGACATGTTGACGTTTGTTTCGGTAGGTTTTCCTTCAATGTCTAATAAATTAACTTGTGCAGTTGTGGAGTTCAAGGCCTGAGAAATAACCACATTAAGAACTTTTTTGAAAATCTTTTCACTCGAAGCATCAAAGTAAGTTCCGATACAATCGAATGCTGATTTAAAATCTCTACCAATTCCAATAACAAATGGTTTTAAAACGATTCCTTTTTTTTGTAATGCTTTAGAAACGGCACAAGGATCGCCACCACATTCTTCTATTCCGTCTGTTATCAAAATAATGATGTTTCTACAATTTTCGCATGGGGGGAAATCATTTCCAGATTGTTCTAATGAAATCGCAATAGGAGTGGTGCCTTTTGGAACCAGTTGTTTTAATACGCTTTTTATTTTAGGAATATTTCCGAACGAAAAAGGAACTTCAAGTTTGGTATCATCGCAATCTTGCGGTGGAAAAGGTTTTTGATGGCCATATACACGCATTGCCAATTGAAGATTTGGAACAAAAACCAAACTATCAAGTAAGTTGGCAATCATTTTTTGAGCAATGGTAATTTTCATATCACTTTGCCATCTGCCATACATGCTTTGGGAAGCATCGAAAACAAATAAAATTCTCGTGGTAGGTTTTGGCCGTTCCTTTTCCTTAATCTTTTGTTGCGAAAAAGAATAGAAACTAACAGAGATTAAAAATAATATGATTAAGAGTTTTTTCAAATTTTGTTTTTAGTTGATTTGATATTATGTTATTTGGTTATTTAGTTATTATGTGTATTGGATAATTGGATAAAAGGATAAATGGTGAATTCGTAGGATTCTGTCATTCCATCTTTACATTTTTTCGCTTTTCCATTTTTTATTTTATGTTTATTTGTCAATCTGGATAATTGGATAAAAGGATAAATGATGAATTCGTACGGTTCTGTCATTCCAACTTTCCACTTTTCCAACTTTTCCATTTTTTTAATTTATGTTTATTTGTCAATCTGGATAATTGTATAATAGGATAAATGGCGAATTCGATGATTCTGTCATTCCAACTATCCACTTTTCCAACTTTCCATTGTTTTCTACTAGTAATCCCCAATCGTTTCTTCCAACTGCGAAAGTGCATTAGCCAATTGCTCATCGTTTGGAGCAGAGCCATGCCATTTATGAGTTCCCATCATGAAATCAACTCCGCAACCCATTTCGGTTTTCATTATTATAACGATCGGTTTTTGTTTTCCGGTATGTTGTTTTGCAATTTTTACGGTTTCGATAATTTCGTTCATGTCGTTGCCATTCATTTCGAAAACGTCCCAACCAAAAGCAAGCCATTTGCCTTTTAAATCGCCCAGACTAAGAACAACATCCGTTGGACCATCAATTTGTTTTCCGTTATAATCAACGGTAGCAATAATATTGTCAACGTTTTTAGCAGCAGCGAACATGGCGGCTTCCCAAATCTGGCCTTCTTGTAATTCTCCATCACCATGTAAACAATAAACCAAACTATCGTCATTATTAAGTTTTTTAGCAAGAGCAGCACCAATTGCAACCGAAAGTCCTTGTCCTAAAGAGCCAGAAGCAATCCTAATTCCAGGTAAGCCTTCTTCGTTGGTTGGATGACCTTGCAAACGGGTATTTAATTTTCTGAAAGTAGCCAATTCGCTTACTTCAAAATAACCGGAACGAGCTAAAACGCTATACCAAATAGCAGAAAGATGACCGTTTGAAAGAAAAAATAAATCTTCACCTTTGCCATCCATATTAAAAGCTTTTGGATTATGGTGAAGTATTTCGAAATAAAGTGCCACCATAAAATCAGCGCAACCTAGCGAACCACCTGGGTGACCAGAGTTAACGGCATGAATCATTCTTAACAAATCTCTCCGAGATTGAGTGGCAATTTTTTGTAATTCTAAAATTTCGTGCATAGTAGTTTGTTTTGAAAAATCAAAATTACGTTTTTTGAAAAAAGCGAAGTAGGATTGTTAATAAAAATGAATATCTTTTTTAAATAATTGTTTTAGTTAAAAAACAAAAAATCATGATTTTTATTTCCAGGAAGGTCTGTAAATATTACTTTCTATGATTCCCGACAATAGCATAAAACAATTGTTCAAGCGCATCCAAATTCTTCCCGTCGGGATCTTCATCAATAATATGATGTCCGTTTGATCGAATTTTAATTTCGGCCTTTTTCCCATTTAAATCAATGGTTCCGATTATGTCTTCCGAAAGACCTTCTTTGCTCAGATAATCCTGATTGAGCTCTTTTGTTATGGATTTCGTTAAATTATATTCTGAAATGCATTTAATTATGGAATCAATTTCAGTTTTCGTCAACGCTAAAGTGTCAACATACCTTAAATTGTTGGCATCAATGCTGTATGATAAACTATTGTTTTTTAATTCCCAAATTCGCTCATTGCTGTAAAATTTATGCATAACTCGATCATCGGTATAATTACCATAGGTTATATTTATTTGGATTTTCTGGGCTGAAATAGAATACGGCAAAAAGGTTATTATTAAAATAATAAACAAATTAATATATCGCTTATTCTTTTTCATTTTGAATGGCTTTCCTAATTTCATCAACATACTTCTTTTTCACAATTACTGTTCCTGCAATAAAATCATGTAAGGCTCTTTTTCTTGAGTTCATAAGCAAAACAATTAGTTCGCTGTAAGTCCAAATATTGGTTAACCACAAATTAATTTTGTTTAATGTTGGAGAAATTTCACCCATATATCTTTGTTTATTAATCCAATTCAAACTTTCATAATAATTATTATCAATATTAGATACGTTAATAGCCATTACTATTGAGCCGAAAATAAGCAATGAAAACAATACGAAATACCTCAAAATAGCTTCTCTCCATTTTATATCTTCACCATTTGTTTTTAGTATTTTTATGCCAACTATCAATTTACCTGGAGTTCCACCCCATTTTTGAACGAAATAAACATTGTAAATGAGGCCAATTAATAAATTTGGAATTAATGTATAGAAAAAAATATTTTTGCTCAGAGCATTTAGTAAAATGATAATTGTTACAAATGGAGAAACAATAGCGAAGTCCAATAGTAAAGAAGCAAATCTTATCCAAAATCCTGCATAAATATCCTCATCAATACCATGAAGTTTTATTGGAATTTGGACTTTCTTCATTATTTAGCTTTAAAAGAGGTTTTATGACTTTTTTATTGATTCTTCGTTCCTTTTGACAATTCCTGAGCTTTTAAAGTAAGTTCATTTGCTTTCGCCTTATTTCCCATATTGGAATAAGTTCCAGCAATATTGATTAAGAGTTGTGGACTGTCAGGCTTTAAATCGTAAGCTTTCTCAAAATAGAACAAGGATTTTCCCCAATCCTTTTTGATGCCATAAGCGATACCTAAATTCTCACATGCAGAAGGATCGCTTGGATCTAATTCATTTGCAGTTTTTAAATATGAAATTGATTTATCTAAATCGTTGAGATGTTTCCCGTAAATTTCTCCTAATTTGCTATATGCTGGAGCATATTTTGGGTTTTTCTCAATTACATAATTTAATGTTGAAAATATAGAATCTATTTTATTCTGTTTTTCATAAACACCAGCTAATTGGTAATAATAATCCCAATTATTCGGTTGGAAACCAATCAGAGATTTATAACATTTTATTGCGATGGTATGATATCCTTGTTTCGTTGCATTTTGCGCTGCATACAAAAAATTATTAAGAGCATCTTTATGCAAAGGAGCTATTTTTAGGACGTTTTCATAGCAGATAATTGTGTTTTCCCATTGTTCCAAATATAGATAAGCGTTTCCCATCATTATCCAGCCACCAACATAAACTGGATGAATTTTCACTCCTACTTTTAAATATTCAACTGCCTGAAGTAACAATTCTCTTTTTCGAGCTGGACTGTTTTCTTTTTTAAGGGCTTCTTTTATGGATAATTCTCCTGCCGAAACATTGCATTTCGCCGAATTGGTTGAGGTTTTTACATCTGTTGTGAAAAGCGTATAACCATTTATCCATACAAAATTCCTAGTAAATGTTTTTAATGAATAGCCAACTAAGAAAACAACTAAAATTCCAGTTACCACATTTTTAAACATGGTTGGATCTTTAATTTTTGTTTTCAAATAAACTGTAAAAAAATATGCCACAACAATACAGAATCCCAAAAGCGAAGTAAACATAAAACGTTCGTTCATAAATGTTCCAATTGGAAATACCAAATTGGAAACGATGGAGAAACTTAACAAGAAAAATAAAATGGCATATGCATAAATGTTTTTCTTTTTAATATTTAGCAGCGACCAAATTCCCATTGCTCCAAAAATAATTACAGGCATTATAGCACGTAAATCAGCAAAATTGATAATTGGTATTTGCTTTGGATAATAATCATGTGTTAATGGATGAGGGAAGACAAGTAAACCTAAATATTTCAACCAGGTATAAAAAATAGTAGCAAATTTTTCCATGGTTGATGAACCGAGGAAAGGATTATTTAGCAATTCTTTTTCAATATCATTGGTAATGGTAACGCCTAAAACCATTGTTCTAACAACAATAAAGAGGACGGCCATCAAAAACAATGGAGAAATTGAAATCAGAATTTCTTTTAATGTGTTTTTTGTAAAAAAGTAAAATGTCAGTGGAATGATCACCAAAAAGGTAATGGCATTTTCTTTGGAAAGTAGTGCCAAAAAGAAGCAAATAGCTGCCCATATTAAATTCAGGACTTTTTTGTTTTCCAGAAATTTCAATGTGAAATACAATGCCGACATTGAGCCTAGCAAACTCATAATTTCATCGACACCTTTAATGTTAGCAACAACTTCGGTATGTAAAGGATGTGCAGTAAATAAAACGGTGATAACAAATGGAAGTGATAGATACCAAATGTCTGTATCCTTTGGTCGCAGAAGTTTCCTTAGAATTAAAAATATGAAAACACATAAGAATGCGTACAAAAGAATATTGGTAAGGTGTCCGATGAATGGATTAGAACCAAAAAACTGCCATTGAATTGCAAACAATATTTGCGATAATGGGCGATATCGGCCGCCAGCAACGAGATTCTTTGCTTCGCCGAAGAAACCAACAAAGGAATCATTTGTTAAAATATCTTTAATTCCAGAAATACCTTTCTTGGTGAAAGTATTTTCGGTAATCATTAAACCATCATCAAGATTATAATCGAAGCCCAGCGTATTGGAATATAAAAGAATTGCCAGAATAGCAATAAAGAACACCTGCCATTTAAAATGCTTTTTGGCATCGGTATTAATCTGGGGCTTAAACTCTGATTGACTTTCTTTCGAAAAGTTTCTTTTATTCGAATAATTTTTTTGTTTTTGTTTTTCTTTCACCGCCATAAAAATAGTTATTCAAAATCGGGATATAATAAATATTTTTTTCTAATTGTTTTAAATTTTGAAATGTCTGATTGCCAGCTCAAGCGAATATTGTCTTCGCTCACATTATTCATAATTTGTTCTCTAAGTTTTTTTGTTCCGGCAAGTTTATCAAAAAATGGATTAAAGAAATTACCCTTGTTTTTAAGTTCATCATAAGCTCCCATTATCCAGAATAAATAAATTTGGCGCAGGTTCTTTACATAAATTAAGGAAAAATTTTCTAAATCATAACCCAAGCATTTTTCGCCAAGAAATGGAGGATTTGTTGCTCCCGGTTTGCTTTCTGGAGTGAAAGAAAAATTTCCAGAACTTAATCCTGGGTTACCAATAACTTGAAAAGGTTTGTTGGTGCCACGACCAACGCTCATTACAGTTCCTTCCATTAATCCCAGAGAGGGGTAGAGGTAAACCGCATTCATATTTGGTAGATTTGGCGATGGTTTTACTGGTAATTCATAAAAATAAGTATGATTGTAATTTTTTACCGTAACTGCGGTCATTTTACATTTGATACCGTTTTTTAACCATCCTTCGTCATTGATCATTTTTGCATATTCCGCGATGGTCATTCCATGAACCAAAGGAACTGGATGCATTCCAACAAATGAAGTCATTTCTTTTTCAAGCACGGGGCCATCAATAAAATAGCCATTGGGATTGGGCCGGTCTAAAACTATAAATTGTACATTGTTTTCAGCACAAGCCTCCATCACATAATGCATTGTTGAAATATAGGTATAAAACCGAACTCCAACATCCTGAATGTCGAAAATCAGAAAATCAATTCCTTTCAAATCCTCATTTTTAGGTTTAAAAGAATTTCCATAAAGAGAAATAACGGGTAAACCGGTTTTAGAATCTTTATAATTATCGAGTTTTTCTCCAGCATCCGCATCTCCTCTAAAACCATGTTCAGGACAGAAAATCTTTTTTACCTTTATTCCCGTTTTTAATAAACTATCCACCAAATGAACATTTCCAATAAGTGAAGTTTGATTAGCGACAATGGCAATATTTTTTCCTTTTATTAGTGGGAAATATTCGTTTGTGCATTCAGCGCCAACTTTAATATCTTTTGATGTAACAGTTTTATTTATTACATTTTCTTTTTGAGCACTTGCTGAATATGAAGTTAATATTAGTAATGAGAAAAATATGAAAAAAACTCGCATAAGTTAATATTTGTCTTTAAAAGATTTACACAATATTAATAGATATTATTGATATTTTTGCAAAATAAATTAAAAAGTTTAATTTGAATACTGAATTTTTTATATCCAAGAGAATTACATCAAAAAGTCAGTCTGAAAGCTTTTCCAGACCTGCTGTTCGTATTGCTATTATTAGTATTGCGCTCGGAATTGCTGTTATGATTGTTGCTGTGGCTATTGTTACTGGATTTAAACAACAAATAAGTGATAAGGTCATTGGTTTTGGTTCACATATTCAAATTACCAATTACGATGCAAATGCTTCTCTTGAAGCAAAGCCAATCGAAAAAAATCAACCTTTTTATCCGTCGATGAATAATGCTGATGGAATCCGCCATATTCAAGTTTTTGCAAATAAAGCAGGAATCATTAAAACCGATGATGAAATTCAAGGGGTTATTTTAAAGGGAGTTGGAAGCGATTTCGACTGGGACTTTTT
The DNA here is from genome assembly GCA_013377115.1 of Bacteroidota bacterium. Taxonomy (GTDB): domain Bacteria; phylum Bacteroidota; class Bacteroidia; order Bacteroidales; family CG2-30-32-10; genus Cfx2-01. The sequence continues at coordinate 27,428 of JACAAW010000037.1, forward strand.
TAAGGATAAAATTGTTTCCGGGAAGTCATTTATAGTTCAGGATTGCACTAAAACAAACGATATTCTTATTTCCAAAATTATTGCCGAAAAGTTAAAGCTAAAAGTTGGTGACGACTTTATCATGCATTTTATTCAGGATCCGCCGCGGATGCGTAAATTTAAAATTACTGGAATTTACGAAACTGGCATGGAAGAGTTTGACAAGCTTTATGTTATTGGAGATATTTATCATGTTCAAAAACTAAACGATTGGACTCCAAATCAGGTTGCTGGATTTGAAGTATTGGTAAAGGATTTTGATCAACTTGATGAAATGTCTACTTATGTTTATGAAACCATTGGATATGATTTAAATTCAAAAAGTATTAAAGAGCTTTATCCTCAAATCTTTGATTGGCTGAAACTTCAAGATATGAATGTTTACATCATTTTAATTCTTATGGTTTTGGTTGCCGGAATCAATATGATTTCAACTTTGTTGATATTAATTTTGGAACGAACC
>JACAAW010000038.1 GCA_013377115.1 Bacteroidota bacterium
AGCCAAAACACTATCAACATACGTTTGGTTAGTATAAATATATTCGAAAATATAAGTTTTTACATCAGGAATATAATTTAATGAACTTCCTGTATAAGTGATTTGATTTACATAAGATCCAATCATTGTTGATTCGTAGCGGGAATGAATTCCTGCTTGTCCAGTTAATTGACCATCATAATTAGCGCATAAATGCATTGGCATATGACCATCTGCAACATAATGTCCAACATCTGAAGCATATAGCATGGCTTGGTGCATATTTCCAGCTTGAAAAGCCATTACCAATGAATCATAATAAGTTAAAGTTGCCCAAGGAAGTATTCCATTGTCGGTAACAAATGTTTGTCCATGAATGCTTACAACCGAATCGTAGGTTGATGGAATAGTTCCGTTTGCAATAAACTCAGGATAGGTATCAATATCAATATAATGATTGTATTGTTCCATTGGATCAGTTGATTTTCTATAATCCGCGTTAGATGCATTCATTGCCAATGAATCGCTCCATATTTGCAAAAAACTTGGACTTACTGGAAAAGACAAAGAAGTATTTTGACTGATTTTATTATGGCCTGTGCTTCCCCAACTGACGAGAAATACAGAAATACCAAAAAGGAAGCCTATTTTTAAGATATTTTTTTTCATTGAATTAAGATAGGTAAATGATGTTATTATTAATCAAAGGTAATTAATAAAAGTTTAAAAAAGTCAATAGGACAGGTGTTTTTTGACTAAATATTAAAATTAAAAATATTTAGAATTTATTTTATTTGCTTTTTTATACTATCAATATCGCAGTTTTCGATGAATTGCAGAATGTTTTCATATTTTTTGTGAAAGCCAAAACCTCCATTTCTTAGTTCGTCGATGGCTTCCTTTTTTGTCCAATTTTCAAATACAATACGATACATTGCACAAATTAGTCCGGTTCGGTCGGAGCCATATTTACAATGAATTACAATAGGCTTAGGTACATCTTTAAGTATTTTGAGTGCATTCACCACTTCTTCTTCCTTTATTTTTGGCGCCCACATTTTTACGCGAAATAATTTCACTCCAGATTTACCAGCATTGCAATTATCTCGTTTGTATTTTCTTAAATTCAAGGAGGCTTTTATCCCCATTTTTTCAAGTTCTTTGAAACTCTTTTTTGTCGGTTGTTCTGAACGAAAAATTTCATTATTGAGTTGATGAAGATTTTTTAATGTTGCTGCTTTTACATCTTTTGCCCATTTTGCATTGGTAATATTTTGAGCAAAAGTTATTTGCACAAATAGAGCAATACCGATAAAGACAAGGATTTTTTTCATTTTATTGTTTTTTGTGCTAAGGCAATAATGTTTCCATCAAAATCCATAAGATATCCAACTGTATCGCCCCAATCACGTAAGGCTATTTTGCTAATAATTATGGCACCAGCATCAATAGCACGTCCGAAAATAATTTCTAAATCATCCGTAATTAAATACAATTCACAACGAGGAATGCAGCTTCCCAAGGATGGGTGAGGAGTTTTATTGTTGAGGATTTTGGCAATTCCACTTTCTGGCATTAAACCAAGTTTGGTATTTTCAGTTAGCAAAAATTCTGTCATTCCTGGAACGTCTAAAATCGGTTCTTTTGCCAAAATTTCGCAATAAAAGTCTCTACTTCTTTTCTGATCTTTGCAATAAAGAATGAATTGAACTTGGTCAATCATAGTTGTTAGAATTAAACTGCAACTTCAAATTCTCTGAGGGTTTCATTCAGAGAAGTTTTTAAATCAGTAGATTCTTTCCTTTTTCCAATTATCAAAGCACAGCCAACATTAAAATCGCCAGCAGGAAAACTCTTTGAGTAAGTGCCAGGAATTACAACAGAACGAGAAGGTACCCTTCCAATATATTCAATTTTGTGACTGCCAGAAACATCGATAATTTTTGTGGAACCAGTAATTACAACATTGGCGCCAAGAACCACCTCTTTTTCTAAATGAACTCCTTCAACAACAATGCTTCTCGAACCAATAAAACAACCATCTTCAATAATAACTGGCGCGGCTTGAATAGGTTCTAAAACGCCACCAATTCCAACGCCACCGCTCAAATGAACATTTTTTCCAATTTGTGCGCAAGAACCAACTGTTGCCCAAGTATCTACCATTGTTCCGCTATCGACATAAGCACCAATATTAATGTATGATGGCATCATTATTACGCCATCAGAAATATAAGAACCATATCTTGCAATTGCGTGAGGTACAACTCTAACACCAAGTCCTGCATAGCCTTTTTTTAATTTTATTTTATCGTGGAATTCAAAAGGTCCAACTTCGATGGTTTCCATTTTTTGAATTGGAAAATATAAAATTACAGCTTTTTTAAGCCATTCATTTACTATCCAGTTTCCATCAATAATTTCAGCAATTCGAAGCTTTCCTTTGTCTAGTAAATCAACCACCTCACATATGCATTTTTTAACTTCTTCATCCTTAAGTAATTCTCGGTTATCCCAAGCTGATTCTATAATGTTTTGCATGATTTTGCTTTTAATTTGAAACAAAATTAATGTATTTTTCGAATTTTAGAATAGAATTCAGATTATTGAGTCGGAAAATAAAATAATTAAAGCTATTTATTCAGCAAAATGAATTTATGCTTAAATTTGCATTGTAAAATAAAATGGAAATGGGAAGGATAATGGCTATTGATTATGGGCAAAAAAGAGTTGGCATAGCTGTTACTGATGAAATGAAGTTAATTGCAAATGGTCTTACAACCGTGCATTCAAAAGATATTTTTACTTTTTTGAAAGCATATTTTGAAAAAGAAAAAGTGGAATGTGTTGTGGTGGGCGAGCCAAAGCAAATGAACAATGAAGCATCCCAATCGACCAAATTTATTGAACCGTTTGTGAAACAATTGAAGAAAATGTTTCCAGACCTTAAAATAGATAGGTTTGATGAACGATTTACTTCAAAAATGGCATTTCAAACCATGATTGATGCTGGCTTAAGCAAAAAGGACCGACAAAATAAGGCCTTGGTTGATACCATCAGCGCCACCATTATTTTACAATCATATATGAATAGTAATCAATTTTAGAAAACGTTAATAGAAAATGATTTTACCAATTGTAGCTTACGGTGATCCAGTTTTAAAGAAAGTCGCCAGCGAAATAGGGCCAAGTTACCCCGGATTAAAGGAACTTATTGCCAATATGTACGAAACCATGTACGAAGCTCCCGGTGTTGGTTTGGCTGCACCTCAAATTGGATTGTCGATAAGACTTATTGTTATTGATGCCACGGCTTTTGCAGAGGACGATGAGGATGTTGATGGATTTAAAAAAGTATTTATCAACGCCAAAATCTATGAAGAAGAAGGCGAAGAATGGCTTTTTAATGAAGGTTGTTTGAGTTTCCCAAATCTTCGTGAAGATGTTATGAGAAAACCCAATATTCGTATTCGTTACCAAGATGAGAATTTTGAAAAACATGATGAAGAATTTTCAGGAATTGCTGCACGAATCATTCAGCATGAATATGATCATATCGAAGGAATTGTTTTTGTTGACAGAATCAGTCCTTTGAAAAAAAGATTGCTAAAAGGAAGATTGAATGATATCTCTAAAGGCGATGTGAAAGTTGCTTATAAAATGAAATTTCCATTATTAAAAAAACGATAATTATGTTAAAAAAATCAGTTCTTATTTCATTAGTTTCTGCAATACTTTTAATGGCAGCTTGTGGGCCAGGTAAGGAAAAAAAACAGGCTCATATTAAAGAGTTAGAAAAAGCTTTATTTAGTGATAAATCTACAATTATCGACAAAAAGAAATCAGAGGAAATGATTACTGCATATATGGAATATGTGAAAGAATTTCCAAAAGACACGATTTCTGCAGCATATTTGTTTAAGTCTGCGTCTATACAGATGAATAATGGCCAGCCTGATAAATCAATTGAAAATTTTAATAAAGTAATTAAGGAATTTCCTGATTTCAAGAAAATTGAGGAATGTTATTTCTTAAAAGGCTTTGTTTTTGAAAATTATTTGAAAGATTTTGCTTCTGCAAAAAAATCGTATAATGAATTTTTGACAAAATTTCCAAAAAGTGATTTAGCTGATGATGCGCAAGTTTCGTTGGAAAATATGGGTTTAACTCCAGAACAAATCATGAGAAAATTTGAAGCTAAAGCAAAAGAAGATTCGTTGAAAAATACTTCAGTAAAAAAGTAAAATATCTACTGTATGTATTATATCTCGCGCGGATTTGCAATCTGTGCGAAATATAATTAAATTGTTTCTTGTCACGGATTACAAATCCGCGCCAACTAAGCCAAGGAAAAAAGTAAAAAGATTACTGAACATTTAATTCCTTCATCAATACCTGTTTCAATAAATTGGCATTGATGTTTGTGTGTAATTCTCCATTCAAAGAATAAGAAATTTCTCCAGTTTGTTCTGATACCACGATGGTAATTGCGTCAGATTCCTGAGAAATACCCATTGCTGCTCTGTGGCGCAATCCTAAATGAACTGGGAATTCAAGGTTTTCAGTAACTGGTAAAACACAACGAGCAGCTCTAATTAGATTATCCGTAATAATCATCGCACCATCATGAAGAGGCGAGTTTTTGAAAAATACATTTTCGATCAATTGCTGGGAGATTTTGGCATTGATTAATTCGCCAGATTCAATGTATTGTTTCAATTCATTTTTTTTCGCAATTACAATTAAAGCTCCTGTTTTACTTGCTGACATACGTTTACATGCATTGATAACAGGTTCAATATCGAAAATTGTGGTTTTATTTATTGAAAAATTCCAGAATAAAAATCCTTTTAATCCTTTTTTGATAAAACTTGGTTTGCCTAGTAGGAGTAAGAATTGCCTAATTTCTTGCTGGAAAACAATAATCAATGCAATTACTCCAACACTAATAAATTGGCCTAAAATTTCGCTCAAAAGCTCCATTTCAAAACCTTTTACGAGTTTCCAAATAAAATAAACTGCAATAATTCCAATAAAAATATTGATGGCAACCGTTCCTTTTATAATATCATAAAGCTTAAATAGCAATAATGCTACAAGCAATATGTCAACCATATCAAGCCATCGGAAACTAATAAAAGAATTGATAATAAGCGGAATCATAGAAAAATTTTAAGTGCCAAACCTACATGAAATTTTTGAAATTAACAAATCCAACCTAACAGCTTTTAAAACCTATTAGATTTAAATTAAAAAGTTTCTAATTTTGAAAAGATTTTAATGGCTTCTACAGCTTCTTTTACATCATGAACTCTTAATATTGATGCACCTTTCAATAATGAAACAGTATTTAATACAGTAGTTCCATTCTGTGCTTCTGCTGGAGTACCACCTAAAAGTTTATAGATTAATGATTTTCGAGAAACACCCATTAATATTGGAAGTTCAAAAATCTTTAGCATTTCTAATTTTGATAAAATTTCGTAATTGTGATCAAGTGTTTTTCCAAACCCAATTCCTGGATCAACAATGATATCTTTAACTCCCAAAGATTTTAATTTCAATATTTTTTCCTGAAAATAGGAAATGATTTCTCCAATTAAATTCGTGTAAATGGGATTTTGCTGCATATTTTGCGGTGTTCCTTTAATATGCATCATAATATATGGTGCTTTTAATTCCGCAATGGTTTCAAACATTTTATTATCAAAATTTCCCGCCGAAATATCGTTAATAATATGAGCTCCGTTTTCAATTGTGTACTTGGCCACATTAGAACGGTAGGTGTCAACAGAAATAATTGCTTGCGGGAATTCTTTAACTATCGCTGGCAAAAATTCTTTAAATATTTCCATCTCCTGAACTTCATCAATTTCATTTGCACCTGGACGGGTAGAGACGGCACCAATATCAATTATTCCAGCGCCTTCAGTGAGCATTTTTTCTGTATGAGCTAAAATATCAGCAATTTGAATGTGCTTTCCTCCATCATAAAACGAATCCTTGGTAATGTTTAAAATTCCCATCACCATCGGGTTTTCTAAACTAATTAATTTACCACCACAATTTAGTGTTGATTTTAAACAAAAAAATGTATTTTTATCGCTCGAATTCAAATGTTTTTATTTGATGAAGATTAGAAATTAATTTTTTGCGAATTTATTATTTTTATTGATAAGTATGAATAAAACCTCTCAACAATTTGATAGCATAATTGCACTTTGCAAGGATATTTTTGTGAAGAAAATGAAAGATTATGGCAGTGCTTGGCGCATTTTAAGAACTCCTTCAATTACAGATCAAATTTTCATTAAAGCACAGCGTATTAGAAGTATCGAGGATAAAGGTGTTCAGAAAATTGAAGAAGGCATTAGAAATGAATACATTGGAATTGTTAATTATTCGGTAATTGCTTTAATTCAATTGGAACTTGGTAATGACCAAGATCTAAATCTTAATGAAGAAAAAGGAGAGGAGCTTTACAATAGATTTATTCAAGAAGCAAAATCGTTGATGATGAACAAAAATCATGATTACGGCGAAGCTTGGCGGGATATGAGAATTTCTTCATTAACAGATATTATTTTAATGAAACTTTTTCGCACAAAACAAATTGAAGACAATAAAGGAAAAACATTTATTTCGGAAGGCGTTGATGCCAATTACTACGATATTATTAATTATGCTATTTTTGCTTTAATTAAAATGGAATTCGAATAAATTTTTATAATTGAGGATTATTCAAACGAGGGTGGCTGAGCCTGTCGAAGCCCAGGTCGAAGAATACAAAAAGAAAAATAAATTATCAAATCCAAAATCTAAATTCTTAAATCATAAAATCTCAAATCAAAAATCCCTAATCTTAAATCAAAAAATATGAAAGCATTAAGAATTTTCAGCAGAATTTTTGTCGGACTCGTTTTTATGTTTTCCGGCTTTGTGAAAAGTGTCGATCCGCTTGGATTTACATACAAACTTCAAGAATACATGATTTCCTATCATCTGGATTGGTTTTCTAATATGGCTTTATATATTGCTATTTTTCTTTGTGCTGTCGAATTTGTATTAGGAGTTGCCTTAGTTTTCAATGCAAAAACAAAAATTGTAGCATGGCTTACTTTGGTGATGATGTTATTTTTTACCGGTTTGACTTTCTATTCTGCAATTGCAAATCCTGTTAGTGACTGCGGTTGTTTTGGTGATGCTGTAAAATTAACCAATTGGGAAACTTTCTATAAAAATGTTGTATTGATGGTTTTTGTAATCATTATTGTTTTTACAAGAAAAAAAGATGATTTCAACTTTTCGAATAAAGGCCAATGGGCTTCAATTGTGGGTGGAACTGCATTTTTATTGTTTATTTCAATTTATTCATACCGTCATTTACCTCTTATTGATTTTCTTCCATGGAAAATTGGAAATAAAATTTCAGAACAAGTGGTTCCAACACCAGAAATCGCAAAAGTATTTTTGATTTATAAAAACAAAAAAACAGGTGAAGTTAAGGAGTATCCTTCTGATAATTTCCCTTGGCAAGATTCTGTTTGGGTTGAGAATTGGGAGTTTAAAGATCAACGAAAAGAAATAAGCCAACCATTTAAAGAAGCGCCAATTCATGATTTTAGCATCAGCGATCAGGATGGAAATGATTTTACAGAGCAATTTATTGGAAATCCTAAATACCAGTTTATATTGGTTACTTATTTAGTTGAAAAAGCAGATAAAGGCGTTTTTAAAGAAAAAATAAATGATTTTGCAAAAAAATGCGAATCAGATAGTGTTTCATTTATTGGTGTTTCTGGATCTTCATTCGAAGTGATGGATAATTTCCGTCACGAAGTACAAGCTGGATTTAATTTCTACTCTACTGATGCCACTGCACTAAAAAGTATGGTGAGAGCTAATCCAGGTTTATTGCTTCTGAAAAATGGTGTTGTTATTGACAAGTGGCATTATAACGATTTCCCAGATTATGCAAAAATGAAGGAAAAGTATGCTTTCAAAAAATAAGCTTATTGAGAAATTTTTTATTGAGTAAGAAATACTAAATTAAAATTAAGGATAAGGAGATTCCTCACTTTGTTCGGAATGACAATAGTTCTTTTATAATCCCAGAGAGCGATAGAGCGACCAACTTTTGTTTTTATGATATGGTCGCTCTATCGCTCTCCTGAAACAAAATAATACCCTGTCATTCCGAATGGATTCGCCTTTTAGCGAATATAATGAGGAATCTAAAATAGAAGAGGGATTTATTTGGTTCAAGCAATATGATAAACAAAACCAAGAAATAAAAAATAGTGATAAAATTCATTCTTAAACGACTGTTTTATGGCTTCCTTGTAATATTTGGAGTTATTACAGTAGTTTTTGTTTTATTTAATATTTTGCCTGGTGATCCAGCTCGGATGATGCTTGGTCAGCGGTCCGATATTTCTTCTGTTGAGGCCATTAACCGAGATTTAGGTCGTGACAAATCCTTGCCGCTTCAATATTTGAATTATTTAAATGATTTATCACCAATATCTTATCACGATTTCAAAAATAAAAAGGATTATTTTTATCTGGATTCATCTAAATACAATCCATACACTGTTCTTTTTACTTTTTCGAGTCAAAAAGCAATTGTATTAAAAACCCCATATTTACGTCGTTCCTACCAAACCCAACGAAAAGTTTCCGAAATGTTATTAAAGGCATTTCCGAATACAGCGATTTTAGCTCTTACCGCGATTATTTTTGCTTTAATAGTTGGTGTAATTGTTGGAATTATCGCAGCTGTGAAAAAAGATTCTTTATTTGATAAGCTCTCGCTTTTTATTTCGGTCCTTGGAATGTCGCTGCCATCATTTTTTGCTGCAATATTAATTGCTTGGCTTTTTGCTTATGTATTATCACAATACACAGGATTAAATATGTTTGGAAGCCTTTATACTGTTGATGATTTTGGTGAAGGGGAATATCTTGATTTGAAAAATCTCATTCTTCCCGCAATTACACTTGGGATTCGTCCTCTCGCAGTGGTAATAGAACTCACCAGAAGTTCAGTTTTGGATGTATTATCTCAGGATTACGTTCGTACAGCTAAAGCAAAAGGTTTGAAATTTTACAAAATAATTCTAAATCATGTGCTTAAAAATGCAATGAACCCAGTTGTAACTGCTATTTCAGGTTGGTTGGCGTCATTAATGGCTGGAGCTGTTTTTGTGGAATACATTTTTGATTGGAAAGGAGTGGGGATTATCATTGTTGATGCCCTCGAAAAATATGATTTCCCTTTGGTAATGGGTGCTCTGTTATTCATTTCTGTAATTCTCATTATCATCAATATTCTCGTTGATTTAATTTACGGATTTTTAGATCCAAGAATTCGGTATAAATAAATTGTTAAAATTCATTTTTTGAGAATAAATATAGGAAGTCAATTCTGAAACTTGACTATTTAAAAAATATATGTATGTTTGTCAAAAATTAAAAATTTAAAGATGCGAAAAAAGATTGTTGCTGGTAATTGGAAAATGAATGCCAGTAAAGCCGAAGCGGTGGCCATAATAAAGAATTTTACGGTTTTGATGAAAAAGATGTCACATGCTAGTCCTTTTAGTAAAGTAACAATAATTATTGCTCCACCATTTATTCATATCGATAATGTTGCACAATTAGTGAATAGAAAAAGAATAAAAATTGCAGCTCAAAATTGTGCTGTTGTTGAAAATGGTGCATATACTGGCGAAATTTCTGCCTCGATGCTTAAATCTATTAATACCGATTATGTAATTTTAGGGCATAGCGAAAGAAGAACTTATTTTGATGAAACCAATCGTGTTTTAGCTAAAAAACTTGATATCGCTTTAATGCATGGATTGATTCCAATTTATTGTTGTGGGGAAACACTTGACGAACGCAAAGCTGAAAAACAAAAAGAAATTGTACAAAAACAAATTACCGAGGGTTTATTCCATTTATCTCCAAAGGAATTTAGTAAAATCGTTATTGCTTATGAGCCTGTTTGGGCGATTGGAACTGGAGTTACGGCTACTTCCGATCAAGCGCAAGAAATGCATGCTTTTATTCGTTCTGTAATTACCACAAAATATGGAAAAGCTGTTTCAGATTCAATTTCTATTTTATATGGTGGTAGTTGTAATTCTAAAAATGCGAAAGAATTATTTGCTTGCGAAGATGTTGATGGTGGATTAGTTGGTGGCGCATCATTAAAAGCAGACGAATTCTTCGAAATTATTCAATCTTTTGAGCCTAGCTCATTACGTTAATTATTTATCATGGATTATATTGAATTAAACTGCAAAATCGCATCCGAAAAAATGGGTAGCGAAATATTAATGGCGCAACTTGGTGAAATTGGTTTTGAGAGCTTTATGGAAACCAACGAAGGCTTGCTTGCATACATTCCTGCAAAAGATTTTAAGGAAAAATCATTAAATATTTTACAATCTTCGGATTGCAAAGAACTCTTGCAGTTTACTTACGAATTTCATTTGGTAGAAGATCAAAATTGGAATGAGGTTTGGGAAAGCAATTATGAAGCAGTTGTTATTTGTGATAAATGTCTTGTTAGAGCTCCATTTCATCCAAAAATGGAAAATATTGAATACGATATTATTATTGAACCCAAAATGTCGTTTGGTACAGCTCATCACGAAACGACTTCATTAATGATTGAACATTTACTAGAAACTGATTTAAAAAATAAATCTGTTTTAGATATGGGTTGTGGAACTGGTGTTTTAGCAGTTTTAGCTGCTTTAAAAGGTGCTTCAAATATTACTGCCATTGATAATGATGAATGGGCTTATCAAAATACTGTTGAGAATGTGTTGAAAAATCAAAAAGAAGAAATTGAGGTTTTTGAAGGCGATGCAGAACTGATAAAAGATAAAAAATTCGATGTTATTATTGCCAATATTAACCGCAATATATTATTAAATGACATGGAAGCATATTCATTATCCTTAAATAAAAATGGAATCTTGTTTTTAAGTGGTTTTTATGAAACCGATTTGCCAATTATTAAGGAAAAAGCAACAAGTTTAGGATTAAATTATGCTAATCATCTGACAAAAAACTACTGGGTAGCTGCAAAGTTTGTGAATTAGTTTGGCATTAAGTAGAATAGTTAATTAGTTATTAATTTAATAGGTTATTTTGTTATTAATAAATGTATTCCATAATTTCAGACTTTCCATACTTCTATCATTCCAGTTTTCCATATTTTAATTATTTTTTTTTCTTCCAACAGGATAATTGGACATAAGGATAAATGGTGAGTTCGTATTATTTGTCTGTTCCATCCTTCCTACTTTCCAGCTTTCCATTTTACTTTTTTTCTATTCAAATTTCAATCTACATTTGGATTAATGGATATTTCTTAAGTTCAGTCATTCCATCTTTCCACTTTTCCAAATTTTAAATTATTTTCCAACCTCCCCGCTGGGCGTAGTTTTTTTAACATATTCCAATGCGAGAAGTTTGAAACTTCGAGCTAAATATGAGTTAAAATAACTACGACCTCGTTCCATCCATCCACTTTTCCAACTTTGCATTTTTAATAATTTCCGTCCTTTTAACAATAATAATTATCCACTTTTAGCAATAAAAAATTGTCAATAAAAAAGTGCTGTATTTTATTAAGAGATAATAAAATTATTTATATTTGCACCTTACCAAATTTAATTTATTAATAACCTAAAACAATTATTATGATGAAAAAATTATTCTTTTTAACAGCATTTCTAGGTGTTGCAATAATTGCAAACGCTCAAGTTTGGACTCAACAAAATACAAATTTCCCTGGAACATCAATTGGTGTTGATGAAATCAGTGTGGTTGATGCTAACACAGTTTGGGTAAAAGGTTTTAACGGTAGTGGTACAGGCCCTGCTATAAAAGCATTTTCAAAAACTACAAATGGTGGTACCACTTGGACTGCGGGAACTATTGGTCTAACAGGAACAATTATGCCTTATTGCTTTGCTGCAAGTAGTGCTTCTAAAGCTTTTGTTATTGCCTTGGATACAGTTTCTAGTGCTGCTTCTTATTGGGGTACATTAGATGGTGGTTCAACTTGGGCTCCAGTTGCTGGTTTATTTGGCGGAGCTTCTTCTTTTCCTGATGGAGTGAAATTTTGGGATGGTTCTAAAGGATTTTGCTATGGCGACCCTTTGAGTGGATTCTATGAAATTTACACTACAACTGATGGTGGTTCTACATGGACAGCTGCAACTACTTCTGTTGCTCCAGTTCCTGCTGCTACAGAATATGGCTATAATGGTGCTGATTGTGCAACAATTGTTCCTGGAACAGGTTTCGGTGCATTCATTACTAATTATGGAAGAGTAATAAAAACAACTGATTATGGTGTAACTTGGTCGCTTACTCCAACTGCTCCATTCCCAAGTGCTTCTTATGGAAGTGTTAAAATATATGCTTCTAGTGCAAATTATATGTTTGCTGCAACTTATGTAACTGCAACTACAACTTGGACATGGAAAATTACTTCTGATGGCGGTGCAACTTGGAATCTTTATACTCCAGCTTCTGGTCCATGGTACGAATATGCAATGTGTTATGTTCCAGGAACACCAAACACTTTTGTTGCTACTTCTCCATTTTCTTCTTCTGTAGTTGGTGTTGCTTACAGCTATGATGGTGGTTTAAATTGGGCTGATTATTTAGATCCATTATTGCAACCAGCTGGTAGCAATGTTCAATGCTTAGGCGTTGGTTATTCTGATAGAACAACAGGTTGGGTTGGAAATTACGATCAAGCTACAACTATTAACTCAATTTTAAAATATTATGATCCAAACGCAGGAATTAATCTTCAACAAACTGTTAATGGAAATGATGTAAATATTTATCCTAACCCAACTAATGGCCTAGTTAACTTTGCTATCAATGGTGCAAACACAGAAGATATGAATATCACTGTATTTGATGTTATGGGAAAAATGATCATCAATCAAACATTAAATGTTAATGGTCTTACCAATACTTCATTCGACTTCTCTTCATATGCAAAAGGAGTTTATGTAGTTCAAGTAACTTCAGGTACTGAAATTACAACTAAAAAATTAATGGTTCAATAATCATTTATTCTTTTAAAAAAAAGAGGTGAATTTTCACCTCTTTTTTTTTGTCTTTATTTTAAGAAAAGAACTTATCTTTTCTTAATTTTGCAAATTCAAACTCGAAATCCTACATAATTGAAGAAAATACTAATCATACAAACTGCATTTATTGGTGACGTGATTCTTGCAACCACCTTGGTTGAGAATTTACATATCGCATTTCCAGATGCTACTTTAGATTTTCTTTTAAGAAAAGGTAACGAGTCACTTTTTACTAGTCATCCAATAATAAATAAACTTTTCGTTTTCGATAAAAAGCAGCAAAAGTTTAAAAATATTTTAAAAATTATTAAAGAAATTAGAGTCGAAAACTACGATATTGTTATTAATGCTCAGCGCTTTGCTACTTCTGGTTTTATTACTGCTTTTTCTAAAGGAAAAACTAAGATTGGATTCAATAAAAATCCTTTTTCGTTTCTTTTTACTAAAAGCATTAAGCATGAAATTGGAAAAGATGAAAACACCCATGAGGTAGACCGCAATAATTTTTTATTGAAAGATCTCGTTGAGGATCCAATTAGAATATTAAAATTATACCCATCTGAAAGGGATTTCGAAAAAGTTGAAGATTTTAAAACAACACCTTACATTTGTATTGCACCAGCTTCGATTTGGTTCACAAAACAATTTCCAGCAGAAAAGTGGATCGATTTTTTAAATAATATAAAATCTGAAATTCAAGTTTATCTGATAGGAGCAAAGAGTGATTTCGACCTTTGCGAAAAAATTATTAGCGAAACCCACTATGGTGCCGTTATTAATTTGGCTGGCAATTTAAGTTTGCTCGAAACTGCAGCATTAATGCGTGATGCCAAAATGAATTTTGTAAACGATTCAGCCCCACAGCATATAGCCTCAGCAATGAATGCGCCTGTTAAAGCCATTTTTTGCTCCACAATTCCGTCTTTTGGTTTTGGACCATTATCAGATAATTCGGAAATAATTCAAACGGATAAAAAACTTGCATGTAAACCTTGTGGCTTGCATGGATTTAAAACTTGTCCCGAAAAGCACTTCGAATGTGCAATGAGTATTGATATTAATAAATTATTGCAAAGTATTAATTAATTTTAACCTATGGAAGAAGATATTTACAAATCGTTAGAAATTTTAAAAGCAGGTGGCGTAATTCTTTATCCCACCGATACCGTTTGGGGGCTTGGCTGCGATGCAACTAATCCCAAAGCTGTAGAGAAAATTTATAAAATTAAAAATCGTTCAGAAAGTAAAAGTTTGATTGTATTGGTTGATGACGAGGAAAAATTAAATACTTATGTGGATGAAGTTCCCGAAATTGCTTATGACTTAATTAGAAGTATTCATGAACCGTTGACAATTATTTATACGAAAGCCAAGAATCTTGCTAAAAACGCAATGACAAAAGATAAAAGCATTGCCATTAGAATTGTTAGAAATGAATTTTGCAAAAGATTAATCAGCGAATTCGGAAAACCAATAGTTTCCACTTCTGCAAATATCTCAGGAGGGGAAACGCCAATTTTATTTTCTAAAATTTCACAGGAAATCCTTGATGGCGTTGATTACGTAGTATCAATTGAGCACAATAACATCAATCAATTAAAACAATCTACCATTATCCGTTTATTAGATAATTCAGAATACGAAATTATCAGACGCTAAAATATTATTCATTTGAAATCATTTCTTGGTCACCCAGTTTTTAGTATTATTTCCGAAGTTGCAGAATCTATGCAGCTTCGAACTTTTGTGATTGGAGGATTTGTTCGTGACATTACTTTAAATAGAAATTCAAAGGACATTGATATTGTTGTTCTGGGGAATGGAATTGATTTAGCATTGAATGTTGCCAAGAAAATTGGACCTAATGCCAAAGTCAATGTATTTAAGAATTTTGGCACAGCAATGATTCGCTATAATGAGTGGGAAGTGGAATTTGTTGGAGCACGAAAAGAATCATATCGGAGCGATTCCAGAAAACCAATAGTTGAAGATGGAACCATTGAAGATGATTATAGTAGGAGAGATTTTACCATTAACGCCATGGCAATTGGACTGAATAATGATAATTTCGGCGAATTATTTGATCCTTTTGATGGACTTGGTGATATTGATAGAGCAATTATTAAAACACCACTCGATCCTGAAATTACATTTTCTGACGATCCATTGAGAATGATGCGAGCCATAAGATTCGCCGCTCAACTAAACTTCAAAATTGATCCAATTTGCTTTAAAGCCATTAAAAAAAATGCGGAAAGAATAAAAATTGTTTCTGGAGAGCGTATTGTTGAAGAATTAAATAAAATTATTTTATCTCCGATTCCTTCTGATGGCTTTATTTTGTTGGATGAATCTGGATTATTACCTATCATATTTCCACAATTTTCTAATTTAAAAGGAATTGAAATTGTTGAAGGTAAAGGACATAAAGACAATTTTTATCATACCCTGGAAGTTTTAGATCGCATTTCATTTCATACCAATAATCTTTGGTTGCGATGGGCTGCTTTGCTTCATGATATTGCAAAACCTATCACAAAAAAGTATTTGCCGAACGAAGGATGGACATTTCATGGTCATGAATTCGTGGGTTCTAAAATGGTAAAATCCATTTTTAGAGATTTAAAACTTCCGCTTAACGAAAAAATGAAATATGTTGAGAAATTGGTGTTATTACATTTAAGACCAATTGTTCTGTCAGAAGAAATCGTTACAGATTCAGCAATTCGAAGGCTTCTAAGTGATGCTCAAGAAGATATTGACGATTTAATGACCCTTTGCGAAGCTGATGTTACTTCCAAAAATCCTGAAAAGGTGAAGAAGTATTTATCCCGATTTCAATTGGTTCGAGAAAAATTGAAAGAAATTGAAGCAAAAGACAAAATTAGAAATTGGCAGCCACCTGTTTCGGGTGAAGAAATTATGGAAGCATTTAATTTAACTCCATGCAAAAATGTTGGTATTATTAAGGAAGCGATAAGAGAAGCCATTTTAGAAGGTGAAATTCAAAATAATTTTGACGATGCTTATCAATTTATGATTGATTTTGGAAAAACTTTGGGGATGGAAATTGTTAATAATAAAAAAGGAAATTGAATTTTGCAATTAAATAGAAATTAACTAAATTTATACCGAGCTTATTTTAGCAATTTTAATTTTATTAATAGACTGAAAACTAAACAAATTAGAGATGCACATTTACAAATTCAGATTAATTATCGAAGATCAAGATGATTATTTCCGCGATATTGAAATAAAATCAACTCAAACTTTTGAAGATTTTCACAACTTTATTTTAAAAGTTGTCAATTTTGATGGAAAAGAATTGGCCTCTTTTTATAAGAGCGATAGTCAATGGAGACCGCAAACCGAAATTTCATTGGTTGATATGACTGATGATACTCCCAGTTTTGATGATGAAGAAGGAGAAGTGAAAAAAGCACCTATCTTTTTAATGAGTAAGTCAATTTTAAAAGATTTTATTGATGACCCACATCAAAAAATCATTTATGTTTATGACTTTTTAAACCTTTATACCTTTTATTTAGAGCTTCTTAAGATTTTGCCAGCCGAAGATAAAGTTGTATACCCAAGATGTGTTAAATCTCAAGGCGAACTTCCTGCAAAAAATCAACCAAGAGTTATGGCTTCATCTGAGTTTGAAGACGAAGTAAATAGTTTGATTGTTGATGATAACACCAAAGATGATGACGACGATATTGCTTCAGAATTTGGTGGTGAAGGTTATGATGAAGAATCAGGTGAAACAAGCGACGGATTTGAAGAACTCAAATTCTAATAAAACCCTTATAGTTATTGTTGGTCCAACTGCGGTTGGTAAAACTGCATTGAGTATTGAAATTGCTCAGCATTTTAAAACCGAAATCGTTTCTGCGGATTCCAGACAATTTTATAAAGAACTAAAAATCGGAACAGCCCCACCTTCCGCAGAAGAACTAGAAGCTGTAAAGCATCATTTTATTGGAAATCTTTCCATTAAGGATTATTATAATGTTGCAAAATTTGAAGAAGATGCTTTAAATTGTTTAGAAGAAATTTTTGAAATTAATGACTTTGCAGTTTTGGTGGGTGGTTCAGGAATGTATATTGATGCTGTTTGTAAAGGAATTGATGACCTGCCCAATCCTGATGAGGAATTGCGTTCTGAATTAAAAAAATCTTTCGAAGAAAATGGAATTGAGTTTTTAAGAATGAAGGTGAAACATTTAGACCCTGATTTCTATGCTATTGCTGACCTGGCAAATCCAAAACGATTGATGAGAGCGCTCGAAGTTTGCTTAATGACAGGCAAACCTTATAGTTCTTTTAGGAAAAACCATTCAAAACCCCGGAGTTTCAAAATTGTAAGAATCGGTTTAAACAAAGATAGGACTGAGTTATTTGCTAGAATTAATCAACGAGTTGATGAAATGATTAAAGCAGGTTTGGTTGAAGAAGCTAAAAGTTTCTTTCCTGAAAAAGAATTAAACTCCCTTAATACTGTTGGCTATAAAGAACTATTCGAATATTTTGAAAATAAAATTTCCTTAGAAAAAGCCATAGAAAATATCAAAACAAATTCTCGCCGTTATGCCAAGCGTCAATTGACTTGGTTTAGAAAAGACGAATCAATAATTTGGTTTTCTCCTGAACAAAAATGCGAAATCATTGAAAAAATTAATCAATAGCGCTTCAATATCTAACTTCTTAAGAAAATTGTTAGAAATTTCTGATTGTTAATTCATGTTTTTGGACGAGATAAATCCAATTTTCATACTAGAAATATCGTTATCAACTAGATGTTCATAAAATTAATTGTTTAAATCCTTTATTGTTAATACATTAGTGCATTAATAACATAAATCTAAAAACCCTAAAATATGAATTTCAAAAGAAACCTTTTTTCATTAATGTTAATTGTGTTAGTTGTCTTTAGTACAAGCACAAAAGCGCAAGAATTTTCAGGAGCAAATGCTCAAAAAATTGTAAATGGTTCAGAAAAAGTTGTTCTTGATCCAAACTATGATTTTCCAACTTTTGTAAAATTTAGTTCAGGTTCTGAAATTGATTTTCTAGTTTGGGAAAAATGGATGAGAAAATCCTTTAAATTTTCTTCTGGAATTGATTTTGTTCTTTTAAAAACAGAATCCGACGATTTGGGCTTTACTCATTATAGATTCTCAGAAGTCTATAAATCAATGCCAGTTCTTGGTGCTGATTTAATTATTCATGTAAAAGACAGTAAAGTAGTTTCTTTTAATGGAAAAATTCGAAATAAAATTGAGTTAGAGGAAACCAAAAGTTTTTCAGAGGGCGATGCCCTTCAAAAAGCACTTCTTTTTACCAATGCAACCAGATATAAATGGCAAATGTCAGAGGAAGAAGTTCAAATAAAAAAAGTAAAAAATGATGAAAATGCAACCTACTTCCCAAAAGGAGAATTGGTTGTGGTTCCAGAAAAATGTGATTTTAAATCACATACATTTAAAATAGCCTATAAATTTGATATTTATGCTGATCAACCAATGTCACGAAAATATGTTTTTGTTGATGCCAATAACGGCAGTGTTCTTTTTACTTTGGATAGAATCCATTTCGATAACACTGAAGTTAATGTAAATACTTCTGGTACTGCCGCAACAAAATATAGTGGAACAAGAACTTTTATGACAGATAGTTATAATGGAAGCTATAGACTAAGAGAAACGGGTCGCGGTTTAGGAATTGAAACTTATAATTTGCAAACTGGAACTAACTATGGCTCAGCGGTTGACTTTACCAATGCAACAACCACGTGGACAGGAACCAACACTGCTAAGGATGAAGTTGCTAGAGATGCCCATTGGGGAGCTGAAATGACATGGGATTATTATAATAATAAACATGGAAGAAATAGTGTTGACAATGCTGGAATGAAATTGATTAGTTACGTTCATTATGATGTTAGTTATGTTAATGCCTTTTGGGATGGAACCGAAATGACATATGGAGATGGAAATACCACTTATTCTCCATTAACCACATTAGATATTTGTGGCCATGAAATCACACATGGTGTTACCGAAAATTCTGCCAACCTTGTTTATCAAGATGAATCAGGAGCAATGAATGAAGGATTCAGTGATATTTTTGGAGTTGCAATTGAGTGGTATGCAAAACCACCACTTGCCACAGGTAATTGGACAATGGGAGAAGAAATTGGTACGCCATTCAGAAGTATGTCAAATCCAAATGCATATGGCGATCCAGATACTTATATGGGAACAAATTGGGCTCCATTAGGTGGTGCAGATAATGGTGGAGTGCATACCAATTCTGGAGTTTTAAACTACTGGTTTTATTTATTAGCTCAAGGTGCAAGTGGCACCAATGATAATGGAAATGCATTCAATATCACTAGTATTACAATGGATAAAGCTGAAAAAATTGCATATAGAACTTTAACAACTTATTTAACAACTTCATCTACTTTTGCTGATGCTCGAATTGCTTCGATTCAGGCTTGTATGGATTTGTATGGTGGTTGTGGTTTCGAAGCTCAGCAAGTAACAAATGCATGGTATGCAGTTGGAGTAGGGGCTGCCTATAGTTCAGCGCCAACTTCTGCTGATTTTACAAGTGGATGTTTGTCCTCACAATGTACATCTCCTTTTACTGTTCAGTTTAGTAATACCAGTGTTAATGCTAATTCCTTTACCTGGTACTTTGGTGACGGAACAACAAGTAATCTTTCAAATCCTTCTCATACTTATATTGCAAATGGAAGTTATAATGTTAAACTTGTTGCTCTTGGTGGAACTTGTGGCTCGGATTCAATTGTAAAAAATTCGTTTATTACCGTTGGTCCCACATACCCATGCGCTGCTTCCATTCCAGGAACAGGAGTTGGAGTAACACAAACGTCATGCACTGGTTCATTAACAGATAGCGGTATTTGTGGAGATTATGTTGATAATACGGATGGTTCAATTACTATTTCACCAACAGGGGCCACAAATGTTACGCTAACTTTTAGTTCATTTAATTATGAAGCAACTTATGATTTTTTATATGTTTATGATGGTCCAACAACAGCTTCACCTCAAGTAACTGGAAGTCCTTTCTCTGGAACAACTATTCCTGGTTCTATTGTCTCTTCTGGAGGATCAATTACATTAAGACAAACCTCCGATGTAGGAGTCACAGCTTCAGGATTTGCATTAACTTGGGCATGCGAAGTCTCGACAAATCCTCCTGTTGCTAATTTTAATGTAAGTGCAACCTCAACATGTATTGGAATAGTTAATTTTACTGATATTTCAACAAATGGACCAACATCATGGTTATGGGATTTTGGCGATGGACAAACTTCTACTCTTCAAAACCCTTCTCATACTTATGTTACCAATGGCACTTTTACAGTAACTTTAACATCCACAAATGCTTTCGGAAGTGATGCAGAAATAAAAACAAGTTATATTCTTATCAATATGCCAAATTCACCTGTTACAACTGGAGCAAGTCGTTGTGGATCAGGAACTTTGAGTCTTTCTGCTACAGGAAGCGGAAGTTTAAATTGGTATGATTCTCCTTCTGGGGGGGCAGTGGTGAACACCGGGACTACTTTTACAACTCCAATTTTGGCTACAACAACAAATTATTATGTTCAGGATAGTATCCTTGGAACCCAACATAATTGTGCCAAAGCAACTAATACTGGAGGCGGAGGTTATTTCACAGGAACAAATGATCACTATGATATTTTTGATGTTTTATCTCCGTTAACACTGGTATCAGTGAAAATATATGGAAATACTCCAGCCCCAGTTGGAGCTCGGACTATTGAATTGCGCAATAGCTCAGGAACTGTTTTGGCGTCAACAAGTGTTACATTAACTGCTGGCCTAAATACTTGCAATCTTGGATTCTCAATACCAGTAGGAACAGGCTACAGACTCGCTTGCACCAATGGCCAGAATTTTTACCGTAACAATGCAGGTTTAACTTATCCATATCTAACTGCAGGGATTTTATCGGTAACTGGAAGTGATGCTGGAGCAGGATTTTATTATTATTTTTATGACTGGGTAGTTGGCGAACCTGCTTGTTTAAGTCCTCGTTCAATTGTTACTGCAACAATTAATAATGTACCGGTTTCAGTTATTTCTACATCTAGTCCAACTGCATATTGTGTCGGTTTTCCAATTTCTTCTGTTTTAAATGCCAATACTGGTACAGGATTATCTTATCAATGGCAGTTAAATGGAACTAATATTGCTGGAGCCACAAATTCAACTTATACAGCTACTACAGTTGGAAATTTCACAGTTATT
Organism: Bacteroidota bacterium; assembly: GCA_013377115.1. Taxonomy (GTDB): domain Bacteria; phylum Bacteroidota; class Bacteroidia; order Bacteroidales; family CG2-30-32-10; genus Cfx2-01. The sequence continues at coordinate 21,425 of JACAAW010000038.1, forward strand.
GAAACAAATACTTGTGGAAATAATTCCTCCAATACGATAACTATTTCTACAAATGGGGTTGCACCTGTTGCAACAATCACCCCTGCAAATTCCACTACAATTTGTGCAGGAAATTCAGTGATTTTAAATGGAAATATTGTTGCAGGTAATTCATATCAATGGCAATTGAATGGTTCAAATATAGCTGGTGCAACAAACAATAGTTATTCAGCAAGTGCTGCTGGCAATTATTCCTTAATTGTAACAAATGGTTGTGGTACCATTACATCTAGTCCAGTATCTGTTGTTGTTAATCCAATTCCTGCAACACCTGTTATTACTCAAGTTTCTGGTGTTTTGTATTCGTCTTCAGCAACTGGGAATCAATGGTATTCCACTCCACCAGCAACTTTGATTCCTGGTGCAACAAACCAAAGTTTTACTCCAAGTTCAAGTGGTCTATATTTTGTTGTTGTAACTGATGGCAACTCTTGTTCTTCATTAAATTCTAACGAAGAAAATTATATACTTACTGGTATTTCAAAAAATGAATTTTTTGATTTTAACTTAATGCCAAATCCAAATAATGGTGAATTCTTTATCACTTTTGGAAATGCATCGGAAAATAATTTGAAATTAAATGTTATGAATTCTATTGGCGAATTGGTTTTTTCAAAGAATTTGTCAAATGAGTTAATGCAAAATGTTAATATTTCAAATTTATCAGGTGGAATTTATTTTGTGAGGGTTCATAACGAAAAGATAAATATTATCAAAAAGATAATTATTCAAAAATAGATCTAAATAATTTAAAGAAAGCCTGGATAATTTTTTTATTCAGGCTTTTTTTATTAAGGAAAATAATATTAGTAAAAAGTAATCTTTGAATTTTATTACAAGATTTTCTGAAGAAAGAGATTTCCTAATAAGCTTTTAGGAATTAATCAAATTCATTTGTATATTTGATAAAGATATTCTACTTAATAAAAAAAATATGAAAAAATACACCCCCTTTTTATTTTTTATTTTGGCTTTGGTTTTATCAAATCCCTCTTTTTCTCAAAACTCTAAAAGCGAAAATATTGAGTCAATTCAAATAGGAAAATCTAATTGTTTTCCCTCTTATATCAAGCTTAGAGACGATGCTAAAATAAATTTTTCAGATTGGAAAATATGGTTGAAATCATATCTTGGGTTTTCGGAAAATATTGATTTTATTGCTCAAAATATAGAAAAAGATAATTTAGGAAATTCTCATCATCGTTTTATACAAACAATAAATGGAATTCCGATTTACGATGCTGTTTACATTGTTCATGAAAATAATAATCAGGTTTATTCATTTAATGGCAAACTTTTAAAGGGTATTAAAACCAATTTCAAATCCCAAATTTCTTCTGAAGATGCCCTGCAAAATGCATTAAAATATACAAATGCAAATGTTTATCAGTGGCAAGATCCTCAAGAGGAGTTAAACTTGAAGAATCTCACAGGAAATAAAAATGCTTCATTTTATCCAATTCCCGAATTGGTATTGGTTCCTAAAGATGGAAATTTTCAATCTCAAAATTATCAATTGGCATATAAATTAGATGTTTATGCAAAAAAGCCAATGTCGAGAAAATATGTTTTTGTTGATGCTGTAAACGGAGCAATTCTTTTTGCTTTAAACAGAATTCAATCCGAAAATGAAGCTGTGAAAAATAATTCAACAGGAACCGCAACCACCCGTTATAGTGGAACTCAAACAATTATTACTGATGATAGTATTCCAGGATTTTACAGATTAAGAGAGACTTCACGAGGAAACGGAATCGAAACTTATAATTTAAATCAAACTACTGATATTTTAAATGCAACCGATTTTTTAGATTCCGACAATAATTGGAACAATATTAATCCGCAATTTGATGAAGTTGCCACTGATGCTCATTGGGCATCTGAAATGACTTATGATTTTTATTTTAATAATTTCGGTAGAAATAGTATTGATGATAATGGTTTTAAATTAATAAGCTATGTTCATTATGACACTTCTTATGTAAATGCATTTTGGAATGGTCTTTCGATGACATATGGAGATGGAGATGGTGTTACCTATTTCCCGTTAACAACAGTTGATATTTGTGGACATGAAATATCTCATGGCCTAACCGAAAAAACTGCTGGTTTAATTTATGCTAATGAATCAGGAGCTTTAAATGAGGGATTTAGTGATATTTTTGGAACTACTATTGAGTTTTTCGCAAAACCATCAACAGCAAATTGGCAAATTGGCGAAAATATGGGCCCTCCATTCAGAGATTTATCAGATCCAATACCTTATAATTGTCCGAATACTTATCTAGGACCAAATTGGGATTCAATGTTTCAGGAAGTTCATACTAATTCTGGGGTTTTTAATTACTGGTATTATTTAGTAACCTCAGGTGGGAGTGGAGTGAATGGAATTGGAGATAGTTATAATGTTTCTGGTATTGGTATGAGCAAAGCTTCAGCAATTTCATATAGATTATTGACGGCATACTTAACACCTTCTTCTGATTACCAAGAAGCCAGGAATTATTCAATAATTGCCGCCATCGATTTATACGGTGGTTGTTCTCCTGAAGTGATTGCTGTTACTCAGGCTTGGTATGCAGTGGGGGTTGGCATGCCTTATTCGAGCACCATTACCAGTGATTTTGTTTCTGGACAAAATCAGTTTTGTTCTGCTCCAGCAATGGTAAATTTCACAAATAACAGCACCAATTCAAACTCATTTTTGTGGAATTTTGGTGATGGAACAACAAGTACAGTTGTAAATCCAACTCATACTTATAATTCATATGGAACCTTTAATGTGAAATTATTGGCGCTTGCCACCGGAAATTGCATTGGGAATGATTCAATAACAAAAATTGATTTTGTAAATATTGATTCTGCTTTAATTTGTGTAGCAATAATGCCTGATTCAGGAATTGGAGCAACACAAACTTCCTGTGCTGGAACTTTATATGATAATGGTGGAACTTCAAATTATACAGATAATACATATAGTGTTATCACGATTGCCCCCCATGATTCTATTGGCGTTACACTCACTTTTTTATCTTTTTCTTTTGAGTTGAATTGGGATTATTTGAAAATTTATGATGGGCCAAATGTTTCAAGTCCAATTATTGGCATATATACTGGAAATAATCTCCCAAATGGTGGAATTATCAGTTCTACTGGAAATTCAATTACCATTGAACAAATTACCGATGTTTATTTAAATGAATCCGGATTTGAGTTGTCTTGGCAATGTGGATTTGTGGGTGTTGAAAATATTTCTTCAAAAAATGAGGAATTAAAGATTATACCAAACCCATCCAACGGGATATTTCAAATCGTTATTGAAAGTGGATCAAAGAAAATGAATATTGATGTAATTGATATTTTAGGAAATTCTGTTTACAAATCAATGATTAGTCCATTTAATAGCAAAAAAAACATTGATTTATCTTTCTTAGCAAAAGGAGTTTATTTCATTAAAGCTTCTTCTGAAGAAAAAAACCTGACTAAAAAATTGGTAATAGAGTAACGGATAATTAGCAATCATTAATTTGAATGAAACTTCTCTAATTCACCAATTGGTGATTTGATAATTTTACCAATCTTTATTTCAAACAATAAAGCTGTTTTTTTCAATTGCTCTTCAAATTCGAATGCAATGGAACCAACAAACCCAATTTCTTTGTCTTTATAATTTTCTAATTCCAAAACACTATTTTCGAAAAATTCTATAAAGCATTTAATTACAAGCATTTCGATGAATTCTTCTTGTATGTTTTCCTTGAGGAATTCACAAAAACTAGCGAGGAAACGATTTGGGAAAGGTTGTTTATAAACGTGATTTAAAATATCTTCTTTTGAAATACCGAATTTATTATTGAATTTCTCAATGATTTCTGGAGGCATTTTATCATTGAGATAAAGACTGATAAATGATTTTCCCAAATGAGAACCGCTTCCTTCATCACCAAAAATATATCCAGTCGAAAATTTTGATTCAATTATTTTTTCACCATCAAAAATACAGGTGTTGGAACCAGTTCCTAAAATACAAGCAATACCACTTTCTTTTCCGAAAAGGGCTTTGGCCGCTCCTAAAATATCTGTTTCTACCTTAATATTGTCAATGTCGCAAATTGATGCAAAAGAACTTTTTATGATCTCTTTATTTTTACTATTTGAACATCCAGCACCATAAAAAAATATTTCGATATTATTTTCCAATTCAATATTATTGGAAATCTCATATTGTATAATATCTATTATTTCTGCTTCATTAATAAAATAGGGATTCATGCCTTTTGTCGACAATCTTTTAATATTTCCTTCATTGCTAATAATGGCCCATTCTGTTTTTGTACTTCCGCTGTCGATGATAATTTTCATAGCTTTTTTTTAACAAAATTAAAATATTTTGAGAAACTTTTTGCAGAAATTTAATAATCAAGACGAATATATGGTATTTTTACGGTGAATTTTATATTTTTGCAAATCATTCAAATTATTAAAACAAAAATTATGAAAGCTCTTGTTAATTTATTATTGTTAATTGCTTTTATTTCAATTTATTCCTGTGCGCCTCTATATGCACCTAATGCGATTAATGTTCCTTTGTTTTCTGAAAAGGGGGAGATTCAAGCAAATATTTCAGGTGGAAGAAATGGTTATGATTTAATGACTGCATATTCAATAACTGATCACTTAGCTGTAATGTTAAATGGTCAATATCAAAATAGAACAAGAGAAAATGTTAATGTGAGTACAAAAGACTATCGTCAGCGTACCTTTGGTGAAGCTGGTTTTGGGTATTATATGAAACTCAACGAAAAAACCAGGTTTGAAGCTTTTGGGGGAGGTGGCTTGGGTAATGCTGCTTCTTATGTTGAGAATGGGCTTACTGATGTTAGAGCAAATGGTGAGTATTCGCGTTTTTTTATTCAACCAAGTATTGGTAAAACATCTGATATTTTCGATGTGGCTTTTTCATTGAGATTTGGTTATGTCAATTTATATAATTTCAATAAGGAATACCAAGATTTGCATTTTACCCCTTATACTTACCTTATTGAGCCAATGACAACTTTCCGAATTGGATATAAATATGTGAAATTTTTCATTCAAGTTGGAGCATCATTCCATACAGAACCACATTTTTATTCAAGCAATATTGTTCCTATTGTTTTTAATTTTGGACTAAACTTGAATATGGGAAAATATAAAAAGGTTGAACAGCCAATTAATCTACCATAAAAGTTTTTCCGTCTTCAGCTAATTCCGAATTTTCGAAAATGTTCTTGGTTTCAGATAAAAGAAGGCTCAAATCGTCATATCTGGCTGAGTAGTGGCCAATAATTAACCTTTTTACATTTGCTTTTTTAGCAATATGGGCTGCATCTTCCGTGGTTGAATGCAATTTATCAATTGCATTTTGATTCCGATCTTTTGCAAAAGTGGCTTCATGGTAAAGTAAGTCCACATTTTTAATAATTTCTATTATTGGTTCAAAATATCCCGTATCTGAGCAATAAGCATAGGAATTTGCAATTGCCGGGAGCGTAGTGATATCGGAGTTTTTTAAAACTCTACCATCATTACAGATGAAATCTTCTCCCTTTTTTATTTTGTCGAAAGCAGCAACCGGGATATCCTCAGTTAATAATACTTCTTTTTTTATTTTAAGTGGTAATTGCCTTTCCCTGAAAATAAATCCAACTGTTGGAATTCTATGATTTAAAATAACTGTTTCAACAGTCATTTGATCGTTTTCGAAAATAACTCTTGATTTATCGTATTCCAGTGGATGAAAAATGATAGGGTATTGCAAAACTGTTTGGGAAATTTCTAATTGTGAATCAATTATTGTTTTAAGGGATTCGTGCGAATAAATATGCAAATCATTTTTTCTACCTAATAAATGAAAAGAGGATAGGAGGCCAACCAATCCTAAGTAATGATCACCATGCAAATGACTAATGAAAATATGATTTATTTTTTGGAATTTAATTTTATACTTCCTGAACTGCATTTGTG
>JACAAW010000039.1 GCA_013377115.1 Bacteroidota bacterium
GGATTTGAGTAAACAACCTTATCAAATTTGGCAGAATACGAAAGTAAACTTCCAGAAAAATAGGTGTTTCCAATAGAATCTACTGTAATTTCAGTACCACGGTCGTTTTTCCTGCCGCCGCCACTTTTGGCCCATATCAATTTTCCGTTTGAATCATATTTCGCAATAAAAACATCCGAATCAATTTCATCAATAGTGGAATTTGAAAATGTATAATTCCCAATTGTTATTTTTGAAGAACGAAAATCACCAGTAATAAATACATTGTGGTTCTTATCTTCACAAATTGCATTTCCTTGGTCGTAAGAATTGCCACCAAAAGAATTTGCCCAAATTACATTTCCAGTTTTGTCAAATTTTGCAATAAACCCATCATTGGTTTGTCCAGAAGTGTCTTTGTTTTCAAGAATAATTTGACCAAAACTAATTGATTTTGTTTCGAAATGTCCTGTAACAAGAAAATTTCCTTCTGAATCATTCACAAAAGCAACGCCATTTGAATATTTTGCATTACAACTTATTTGTCCTGGACCAAGCCAGAGCCATTCTTGAGCAAATAGCACATTTGCACTATTAAAAAGAAGAAAGAAAGCCAATAGAAACTTAAATTTTTGATTTGATTTTTTTTTCATTTCGTGAATTAATAAGGAATAATGAAATCGATTTTTGTGTCAACTACCACATTACCATTTGTTTGAACTTTTATACTATTCTCCAAATTCGAACTCATATAATCGCCTTTTAAATGTTTCTTGTCCTTGTTGATATCGTTAAAGGAATAAACATAATATTTTCCAGGATGAAGATTCTTAATAGTATATGTTTTTGTATCAACTGATAAGTAAACATATTTAGAAAGGTAGTTGAGGTTTTCTTTTATATATTTTATTCCTTCGAAAAGTGGTTCAGTGGTTAATAATATACAAAGTTCATCTGATTTGCTAATTTTCAGTTTCTTATCAATGGAGATATTGATGGTGGCAGTTCCCATTTTGGGTTGTGATGCAGCATTGTAAGGATCATTTTCTAAATTGAAAAATATACTTTCATTCATGTTTAAAAACGCACCTGTTAGATCTTTTGCAACAACAGGTTGAGGGAATTTAAATTCATTAATTGCATCATTGGCAGCAGTGCGGCTGGTGAATTTAGGTTCGAATTTTGAATGCAATTGCAATGTTTCTGATTTGTTGAATTTATTAGTATAAACTTCCATTGTGTAAGAGTCTTTGGTAAATTTATATATAGTGCAAGCTCTTTTCTTACCAGAAACAAAGTCTGCAAATCGATAATAACCGCTGGCTTCGTTTACTGAATCCATTACTTCATATGTAACACAGCATTTATCCTGAAAACAGCCTTCTGTTCGTTGTGCGATTTTAAGCTTGTTATTGTATTTTACCACAAAAAAACTGGTGATATTTACAGTATTTGAATCCAACATGGAATATTGCGAAACTTGAGAACCCGAAACTGGGCGGAAATCAACGTACCATTTATCGAAACTACCGGAGGAGGTTGACGAAAATACCTTTCCATTCCATTGTCCAATAATTTTTTTTAAAAAACCATATCCATAAATATCGGAATCAATATTTGATTGACTTTTTGCTGAAAAACAAAAAATGAATAAAGCAAATAGGAGGAGGTTGGAAATTTTTTTCATAAAAGAAATTTTGTCGTTATTTTCAATAATTGAACCAAAATTAAGAAAAGTTTTGAATTATTTTCTTCGGAGCGCTTTTTTAATGATTCATTATTAATTAAAATTAGATGTTTTTTTTAAATATTTAGTTAATATTAATATATTTGCCGTTATGAATTAAAAAACATATCCAAACAGAAAATCTTTTATTATGAAAACATTCAGCAAATTATTGTTGGTATTATTAGTATTAATTTATGCTTGCAATGGCTCTCAGAAAAAATCTGAAACAACCTCCAACGACAAAGATTCATTATCCGGAAACTTGACTATTTTTCATGCAGGAAGTTTATCCGTTCCGATGAAAGAAATCGCCGGTGAATTCATGAAAGAAAATCCAAAGGTAACTATTCAAATGGAATCAGCTGGGAGTGTTGAATGTGCCCGGAAAATTACGGAGCTAAAAAAACCATGCGATATTATGGCTTCAGCTGATTATAAGGTAATCGATAAAATATTAATTCCTGATTTTGCTGACTGGAACATCAAGTTTGCTTCAAACGAAATGGCAATTGTTTATACTGATAAGTCGAGAAGGAGCTCTGAAATTAATAAAGAAAACTGGTATAAAATTATGTTGGATAAAAATATTCAAATTGGCCGTGCTGATCCTAATTCTGATCCTTGCGGTTATAGAGCTGTTTTGGTGTCAATGTTGGCAGAAAAATACTATAAACAAGTTGGGTTGGCAAATCAAATATTAAAAAAAGACAAAGGAAATATTCGTCCCAAAGAAACCGATTTACTTGCGCTGCTTGAAACAGGAAATGTGGATTATATTTTTCTATACCGTTCTGTTGCTGAGCAACATAAATTGAAATATTTCACCCTTCCTGATGAAATTAACCTAAAAAAAACAGCCTTAAACGAATTATATAATTCCGTTTCAATAGAAATCAATGGCAAAAAACCTGGAGAAAAAATTACCCAGAAAGGCGAAGCTATGGTTTATGGAATTACAATCCCAAAATCTTCTCCAAACAAAAAAGTGGCACTTGCTTTTGTGAAATTTTTACTTTCAAAGGAGAAGGGAATGGCGATTATGGAAAAGTTGGGGCAACCATCTGTTATTCCGTCTTCAACAAAAAGCTTTGATAAAATCCCTGAAGAATTAAAACAATTTGCCTTAAAAATTAATAAATAATCAAAAAATGGAATTTAATATCAGAAAAGGAATTGGTCTTTTTTTAATTATTTGTTTGTTTCCAATTCTTGTATGGGGGCAAAAAAACGATTATCAAAAATGGAACCTCAAAGGCAAGATTAAATCAATAAAAGAATCTACTTTTTCAGTGAAAGAAGTAAATGGGGAATTTGAAAAGGATTCCGTAGAATTCTATTATATTAATGAATTCAATGATTTTGGAAATAAAATTGTGGATACGAAATTTGGTTCGAATGGGAAAATAGACAAAAATTATATTTACAAATATGACAAAGAAAACCGAAGAATTGAAGAGGGACAATATCTTGGAAATGGTAAATTATTGAGAACCATTTATTATAAATATGATAAACTTGGGAATTTAATTGAAGATTTTAGTCTTAAAGCTGATGGCAAAACAGACAAAACGATTAAATATTTATATGATAATCAAGGAAATGTCAAGCAAGACAGCAGTTTCAATGGTGAAGGGAAACTCCTTAAAATTTTTGCTTATAAATATGATAAAATTGGCAATAAGTTAACTACTGAAAAATTCAATGCTGGTGGAATCCTGGAAAAGAGAATTTCCTGCAAATATGATGGCAATAACAACCTTATTGAAGAACTATCAGAAAAAGCTGAAAGTAAAGACCTTAATAAAGTTTTATGCCAATATGAATTTGATTCTAAAAATAACTGGATAAAAAAAATAATCACTTCTGAAGGGAAAATTACCTTAATTTTAGAGCGTGAAATAGTCTATTTCAATTAATTAATAAATTAATCTCATTTTTTTTATTGATGAGTCGAAGATTTGATATCCTCAATTTAGTGTTTGTTTTTCTAGGCGGTTTGCTCTTATTGTTTATAATAGCGCCGCTTTTCGGAATGTTCCTAACAACGGTTCCGGTTTCAATATTTGATACAGCCAAAGAGACAGAAGTTCAAAAAAGTATTTGGCTAACCATTTCAACTTCAATTGCTGCTACATTAATTTTCTCAATTGCTGCTATTCCATTAGCTTATTTACTTGCTAGAAAAAACTTTCCATTAAAAAAAATAGTACTTGGCATTATTAATATACCAGTTATTATTCCTCATTCTGCTGCTGGAATTGCATTGCTTGGCGTTATTTCAAGAGATTCTGCCTTGGGGAAAATTGCTGAAAGTTTGGGTTTTAGTTTTGTGAATAGTCCTGCTGGAATTATAGTTGCAATGGCTTTTGTTAGTATTCCATACTTGTTAAATGCAGCTATTGATGGCTTTATTAATGTTCCAGAGCACCTCGAAAAAGTTGCATTGACTTTGGGTGCGTCAAAAGCAAGAGTGTTTTTTACAATTTCATTACCGTTAGCTTGGAGGAATATCCTAACGGGATTAATCATGATGTGGGGAAGAGGCTTGAGTGAATTTGGCGCGGTGATCATTATTGCATATCATCCAATGGTAACACCAGTAATGATTTTCGAAAGGTTTAATTCATTCGGATTGCAATATACAAAACCAGTTACCGTTTTATTTATTTGTATTTGTTTAGCTATTTTTATTGTTATGAATCTGATTTCAAGAAGAAAAAGAAATGCTGAGAATAGAGAAAATAAATAAGAAGATTGGCAAATTTACCCTCAATAATATTGATTTTACTGTCGATAAAGGTGATTATTTTGTGTTAATTGGAGAATCAGGAGCTGGGAAATCGATATTATTGGAAGTTATAACTGGTTTGTTAATTCCAGATAGTGGAAAGATATTTTTAAATGGAAAGGATCAGCAAAACACTCCAGTTCAAAACCGAAAAATAGGAATTGTTTATCAAAAGCCAACACTTTTTCCACATATGTCGGTTTTTGAAAATATTTCTTATCCATTAAAAATAAAGAAATTATCGAAAAATGAAATAATTAAACAAGTAAATCAACTTGCTGAGGATACTGAAATATCGCATCTTCTTATCAGAAATATCGCAAATTTATCTGGTGGTGAAGCTCAACGAGTGACAATTGCCAGAACTTTAGCAACCAAACCTGATATTCTTTTACTTGATGAACCTTTGTCATTTTTAGACGTTCAATTAAAGCGTGGAATGACTTCTTTACTCCGGAAAATTAATCAAAGTGGGCAAACAATTATTCATGTTACCCATGATTATGATGAGGCGGTTTCTTTAACTAATAAAATTGCAATAATTGAAAATGGAACAATTATTCAAACTGGAACTCCTCAAGAGGTTTTTCAGAATCCGAAATCAATTTTTGTCGCAAACTTTATTGGAATCAGGAATTTTTTTAAAGGAAGACTTTTAAAAGCAAAGGATCAATCAGAGTCGAAAGTGTTTGAAATAAATGGCATTAGTATTTTTGTTCTTTCTGAAGAGGATGAGAATGTTCTCGGAAATATCACTATAACAAGTGAATCAATAATTATTTCAGAGGAAAAAATTGAATCAAGTGCGATAAATAATTTTTTTGGAACCATTAAGGAAATCTATGAAACTAAACTTGGATTTGAAGTATTGGTTGATATTGGTATTGATATTTCTGTTCAGATTTCCCGACAATCATTGGATCATTTGAAATTAAAAATTAATAAAGAAATTTGGATTAGTTTTAAAGCAAGTTCAGTAAGTTTTATTAAAAATTAAATAATTTGTAATCAGACTTATAGTCTTTTTATTTCTTGGTTTGGAAATAATAAATTGGAGGTTCGCCTGATTTTAGTATTTTTGCATTTAGATAGGATATAGATAAAGGATTAATAATATAATGAAAAAACATAGTTTTTTACTTCTTTTAATTTTACAGGTTTCGAATATAATTTTCACAAACACTATTATTGCTCAAGAGTCTGTAAAAATTGGCGCTCAAACTTGGTCCACTTCGAATTTAGATGTGAAAAAATTTAGAAACGGAGATGTTATAAAAGAAGCTAAAACCGAAGAGGAGTGGAGGATTGCGGCGAAAAACAAAACTCCCATGTGGTGTTATTACGAAAATGATTCAATCCAAGGTGCCAAATATGGAAAATTGTATAATTTCTTTGCGGTTATTGATCCAAGAGGCCTCGCACCAGCTGGCTGGCAAATACCAAGCGAGAATGATTGGAAAGTTCTCATTACATCATTAAGTGAACCCAATAGTTTATCTGGTAATAAACTAAAAACAAAAACTGGCTGGATTGTTAATAATGGAAATAATCTGAGTGGTTTTAATGCTCTTCCTGCTGGAAAGAAGGGATTGGATGGTATTTCAATTTACAAAGGAATTTATGCTTTCTTTTGGACAACCACCACCAATACCAATGGTGCCGCAGAATATATTTATTTGGTTGATTTTAGTGATAAAGTTGGCAATGATTTCACTGGAAAAGGCAATGGTTTTTCTGTTCGGTGTATCAAAAAATAGAATTTCATATTCAAATCATAAATTTTAAGTAAGTTCACATAAGTAGCTCATTATAAAGCTATTTGTATAGATTGTTATTATTTATGTTAATAACTTAGGCGAATTAAATATCCAAATTAAAAAAAATAATTAATTTTGCCTTCATAATGGTGATGTTATTTTTTTCGAAATAACTCATAATAGGGAATCAGGTGAGAAACCTGGACAGTACCCGCTGCTGTAAGCTCGTCGTTTTTTTTGAAATTCTTTGCCACTGTTCGTCAATTGATGGATGGGAAGGCATTCAAAAAAAGAGTAAGTCAGAAGACCTGCCATTTGATTAATAATTTTGATTCATAGCTTTCGGGTGAAAGGCAATCAAAGGATGGCGATTTTTCTGTCTTTTTGTATTCTTTTTTCTACGTGTTATGATTCTAATAACTTTTTTAAGATGGTTACTAGAAGAATAATGTTTTTTATGATAATTACAATCCTAATTTGCGAAAATTCGTTTTCTCAAAATTCGGGCATTCGTGATACAATTTTAAAACTCAAAACTTTTAGTGTCTTTTCTGACAAAATTAATGAATTTTCAACAGGTTTGAAAGTTTCAAAACTCGATACCAACGATTTGAGGTTGGTGAAATCCTTAAGTTTGGCGGATGCTTTAATAAGTCTTACTTCTTCTTACATTAAAACTTATGGTCAAGGAAGCCTTGCAAGTATTTCAATGCGAGGGACTTCTATAACGCACACTGGAATTATCTGGAATGGATTTTATATCAATTCTCCAAACCTTGCTATGAATGACTTATCCCTAATTCCGGCAGGATTTTTCAATAATATTGAAATTCAACATGGTGGCGCAAGTTCATTATTTGGAAACGGAATAATTGGTGGAAGTATTCATTTTAATAATGCTCCAGTATTTGCAAAACAAACCTATGTTGAAATTGGTGGTGGAATAGGAAGTTTTCATAATTATTTTGGAAATATTTTGGTGCAAGTGTCTGATAAAAAGATATTTAGTAAAACGGGGATTGTCTATAATAATGCTTTAAATGATTTTTCATACATAAACACAGCACAATTTGGTTCACCAAAAGAGGTTCAAAAAAATGCCGAAGTAATAAATTATGGAATTATTCAGGACTTGTCATGGATGCTCAAAAAAAATCAAGTTGTTTCAGGCTCCTTCTGGTATCAAAATGCGGATAAAAATATTCCAGGTACCATGACAAGTGTTTCTGGAAATTCATCGCAGCTCGATTATTCAATTAGATCATCAGTTGACTGGAAAAAAATTGAACAAAACTATTCTGTTTTAATGAAATCTGCTTATATTGAAGAGTATGAGCATTATATTGATACTACATTAATAATTGATTCTCAATTCAAAACCCAAAGTTCTCTTAATGAATTAGAGTGTAAATTCAATTTGAATCATGATTTCAAAATCAATACTGGAATTAATTATACTTTTTATCAAGCAGATATTCAGGTGTATAAAGGATTGAAAACACAAAATCAAGGTGGCATTTTTCTTTCAATCTTAAAATATTTTAAGAAAATTTATTGGAGCGCCAATTTAAATTTAAGACAAGAACTGATTGAAGGTTACGAGGTGCCTTTTTCTCCATCATTAGGCTTAGAAGGTAAAATTTGGAAAAATATAGGAGGGAAGCTTAATTTTTCTAAAAACTTTAGAGTTCCGACAATGAATGATCGTTTTTGGCAACCAGGTGGTAATGAGAATCTAAAGCCAGAATCAAGTTTAAGTGGAGAAGGAAGTTTGTTTTATAAATCCCAAAAAAATGATAAAAAATTGACCTCAGAATTTATTGCAACTTACTATTACTCATTGATAGACAATTGGATAGAATGGAACCCAACACAATATGGGTATTGGGGTCCACAAAATCTGCGAAAAGTTAAATCCAGCGGAATTGAATTTGAAGGCAAAACAAGAGTAAAATTGGGAAAATTCTCAGCTGTTTTAAGTGAAGCTTATACTTATGCCAGTTCGATAAATATGGACTCAAGTTCGAATACGGATGAATCATTTAAAAAGCAATTGATTTACATTCCAGAGAATAAAGCTTTTGTCCAAATTTTATTGCTTTACAAGAATTTTGGAATTTCTTATAACCATTCTTTTGCTGGAATTCGATATACCAATCCAGAAAACACTAAATTCCTTCCTGAATATTATTTAGGGAATTTAAAATTGGAAGCAGGAATTCCTTTTAAATCGTTCAATCTGAAAGCAGAATTTCATATCAATAATTTATGGAATACAAGTTATCAGGCAATTGAATGGAGGCCGATGCCTCAGCAAAATTATTTAGTTAAACTCACATTAAGTTTCAAACATTAAACCCCAAAAAAACATGACAAAACAAATAACAAATTTTATTAAAAAACATCAAATTATTGGAGCAATTGCTCTTGCTTCGTTTTTTTGCTTCAACAATTCAAAAGCACAGGTAGTTTCTAATTTTGAAAATCTAACATTAGCTACCGATACTTTTTGGGATGGTTCTGATTTATCTGGTGGATTTGCAAGTGGTGATGCCTTTTTGAAAAATAACTATAACACATCTTGGTTTTCATGGGATGGGTTCGCATATTCCAATAAAAAGGATTCAATAACAGCGGGTTATGGTAATCAATATGCTGCATTTGCTGGAAGTGGTTACAATGGAAATGGAAATTATGCAGTAGCATATTGTGCACCAAATAGCATTTTGAAATTAACAGGAAACTCAACAGGAAGCGTTTTAAGCGGTTTTTACCTTACAAATAATACTTATGCTGGAATTTCGATGAGAGATGGTGATGCTTTCTCTAAGAAGTTCGGAGGCGCATCTGGAGATGATCCTGATTGGTTTAAATTGAAAATTGAAAATTACCATTTAGGAGTTATCGTGGATTCAATAAATGTTTATTTGGCTGATTATCAGTTTTCTGATAATTCTTTGGATTATATCATAAAAGATTGGACCTGGGTTGATTTAACTTCCTTGGGAGCGAGTGATAGTTTGAGTTTTTCCCTTTCATCTAGCGATAACGGAATGTTTGGTATGAATACTCCAGCTTATTTTTGTTTAGATAATTTCTCTACAAATTTTGGAACTGGAATTTCCACAATTGTTGAGAATGAAATTAAAGTTTATCCAAATCCAGTAAGTGATATTATTCATGTTGACCTTTCAAAATTTGCTGGGGAAAAGATTAAACTCAGTATTCATGACATTATTGGTAAGCAGTTGTTCATTAGTGAATTGCTTGATGAAAATGAATTTATTCTCGACATGAATTCATACGAAAATGGTGTTTATTTCATTAATATTGAATCAAAAAAAGTAAATTTGCATCAAAAGTTTGTGAAACAATAAATTATGAAGAAGATCATTCTGTTTTTTCTTGTTTTATTTTCATTTCAGTTGAGAGCTCAATTTGCTCCAGCTGCTGGAATTGATGGAACGACTGCAATTTCTGCTGATAGTTCTGTAATTGTTTCTTGGGCAACAAATTGCGTTGTAAATCGCGGCAGAATGGATATCACAAATGACACTTTGGGATTGGCTTCTGCGGGAAACGATACAAATGCCATTGGAAAAGCGGATATTGCTCCAGTGAGCCTTGGTGATGGTGGTTCGGCAATTTTAACTTTTGCAAATCCAATTAAAAATGGACCTGGTTATGATTTTGCAGTTTTCGAAAATAGTTTTACCAATTCGTTTTTGGAACTTGCATTTGTTGAAGTAAGCTCAAATGGAGTCGATTATTATCGGTTTAATGCAGTTTCAAATACGCAAACAACAATTCAAGTAGGCTCTTTTGATACTTTGGATTGTACTAGAATCAATAATTTAGCGGGAAAATACCGCGGACTTTATGGAACTCCATTTGATTTGGAGGAATTGGGCAGTATTCTAAATTTAGATGTAAACAACATTACCCATATTAAAATTATTGATGTAATTGGCTCAATTACTGATAGCTTGGCCTCTTTTGATTTGAATGGGAATAAAATTAATGATCCCTGGAATACACCTTTTCCATCATCTGGATTCGATTTGGATGCTGTTGGTGTTATTAATCAAAATGTTGGAATTGAAGCCTTCCATATTTCTGATATTCAAATATCTGTATTTCCAAATCCTATTCTAGCTGGTAACAGTTTTAATGTAAATTTAAATTGTAAAAACGGTTCGATAAAAAATAGCAAGCTAATTAATTTGCTTGGCGAAATAGTTGCTTTCATTGATGTTAAAGAGGGAGCAAATTTAATTCCAACTTCTGGATTAGAAAAAGGCATTTACTTCCTTTCTGTTGAAACAGCCTCTGCAAATGAAATTCGAAAAATTGTAATTCAATAAAAATGAAGGTTTTGAAGAAAATTAAAGTAGTATTTCTTATTCTTTTTATTTCAATTTGTTTTGTTTCCTGCAAAAAAGACCAGCCTTTGGTTCCACCAACACCTTCGGTTGATGCTTATGCCACTGGCGTTTTTATCACCAATGAAGGCCCGTTCATGAATGGAACAGGAACGGTTTCGTTTTACAATAGATCGACTGGTTCAGTTGAAAATGATATTTTTCAAACGATAAATAACAGACCGCTTGGTAACATTGTTCAGTCAATTGAAGTTTATAATGGCAAGGCTTATATTTGTGTAAATAATTCAGGAAAAGTCGAAATAGTTGAAGCTTCCACTTTCGTTTCTTCAGGTGTTATTTCTGGTTTAAATTACCCACGCCATTTTATTGGAATTTCTTCGTCAAAAGGCTATATTTCTCAATGGGGAAAAAAGATTGCTGTGGTCAATCTTTCAGATAATACAATAATAAAAACTATTCAGACCAATCACTATTCAGATAATATGTTATTATTTGATAATAAGGTATTTGTCTTGAATTCGAAAGGATTTTCTTCTGATAGCACATTAACCATTATTGATGCCCAAACCGACTTAATTATTGATACCAAAACAATCGGAATTAATCCATCATCTTTGGTTATCGATAAAAACAATAAAATTTGGATTTTATGTTCTGGAAAAGGTGTCAACGGTTTTCCAGCTGGAACTGACTCGAAAGGGAGTTTGGTTTGCTTTAATCCAGCTACTATGACAATCGAAAATAGCTTTTCGTTTTCTTCAACTACTTTACATCCAGAGAAATTGGTAATAAATAATGCTAACGACCAACTTTTCTATAACTACAATAATGGGGTTTTCCAATTTGACATTTCTTCAACAACTTTGAATACAAATCCATTCGTAAATAATAAAAATTTTTATGGTTTGGGGTTTGACCCTCTTTCAGGATATTTATTTGGTGCCGATTCAAAAGATTATATTCAGAGTGGTTGGATTTACAGATACAATTCACAAATTCCAAACTCTGTTATTGATTCATTTAAAGTTGGAGTAATCCCAGGAGATTTTTTTTTTAGATAATTTAGTTTAAAAAATAAAAGTCTTTGGATGTAGAATTGATTTTAGTTCCTCCGATTGCTTGCAATTTTCTAATTTAATTGCGTTCAAGAAATCCTTCAAAGCCTTTTCAGAATGAACTTCGTTTTTCTTTTTTTTACTGGTTTTTGTTGATTCTATGAGTCTTAGCCATTCTTTGCCAGGTAAAACTTCATTGAGTGCCAATCTTTTTTTATTGGTGATTACTTTTTTCCATGTCCAGAAGGAGCTGCCACAGAAATATATTTTTTTGTCGTGAAGAAGCGTTCTGTTTTCTTTAAGTTTCTTTATTTTGTCTTCACCCCATTCGCCGCACCATAAAGGCACTTCAAGTTTATTTGAAAACTTCTGGAGCTTTTTTAATTGACTTATTTTCAAAAGTTTTGGTTTTCCCCATGGATAAAAATGGAAACTAAAAATTTGATTGGAATCCAAAACGCAGTTAAAACCCTTAAATGAGGTTGCCAGATTTTTTCCTTCCAAAATGATTAAATGGTTTTTATCAACACTTCTGATGGTGTCAATAATTGATTTATAAAGATCAATAAGCTGTTTTGATTTCACAAATCCAGGTTCGTTAATTAGGTCGTAACCACCAATAATTGAGCGATTTGAATATCTTTTTGCAATTTCATACCAAAGAGAAATCGTTCTTTTTTTATTAGATTCCGATTTCCATAATTTTACATCGTCATAATCACTAATAAAAAATCCATTTTGACCACCAGGTGTGCCATGAAAATCTAAAATTGCATAAACGCCAAATGTTTCACACCAGCTTAAAAGTGAATCAATTACAGCAAATCCTTCTTCTTTGTATTTTAAGGGATTTTCTTCATTTTCAAACAAAATATGGTTGAATGGCACTCGGACTGAACTGAATCCCATTTCAGAAATTACCTTAATATCAGCTTTTTGAATGAAGTTTTTATATACATCTTTGCGGAATTCATTGATTTTTTCCTTTCCGTAGAATGTTTCAAGTTTCTTGGTAATCTTATTTTGGCGGTTGAATCCGCCACCCCAAATCCAGCCTTCCCACATCAACCAACCCCCTAAATTAACGCCATTTAATTCAACATATTTATTTTCTCCATCAATTAAATAATTTTCATTTCGGTGTATAAAACCTTGATTTTGTGAATATAGAGAAAGGTAGTAAAAGAAAACTACAAAAGAAAGAAAGAATTTTTTCATTAAAGAATAACAGGGGTATTAATTTGAGTTTTATATTAGTCTGTCAATGAATAAAATACCGTTTAAATGGTCAATTTCATGTTGAAAAATAATGGCAGCGAAATTGGTGCTTGCTGCATATCCTTCAACTAATTCTTGGTGATGGGTTCCATCAATTTTATCATATTCAATTGCAACTGCAGTATATCTAGAACTTGTTCCATGGATTCCTGGTATGGACAAGCAACCATCACCGGCAAAATTGATTTTTTTATTAGAATACAAAACAATTTTCACGTTAAGGAAAACTTCAAAAGGATAGCCAACCTTATCCCTACGTTGAACCCAAATAATATTTCTGTTAATTCCAACCTGTGGTGCTGCAATTCCAACTCCGGCATTTGCTGGGTCTTTTACTGTAACAAGCATTCTGTCGATAAGTCTCATTAATGCAATATCGTTGGTGTCAGGTTTAACATCCGTGCATTTTTTACGAAGTTTAAGTGAGTCGGAATAATTGAAAATGGTAAGCAATCTCATTTTACTCGTGTCACTTCCTTTCATGATGGTGTCTTGCTCATTTTGAGTCAATAAAAGAGGGTCGACTTGAACTTGATCTGCAATTGGAGCTTCTTTTTTACATTGTGATGTAAAAGAAGATGTTGAGATAGCAAAGGAAATAACAAAAATTCGAAATAATAAGTATTTAGAAATCTTCATAATTGAAAATTGATTAAATTTGTATGATTATAGTTTATGCAAACATAATTTAAATCTCATTAAAATCAAAATCATTCAAAATACAAATTAAAAAATTATGAAACACTCGATAGATTGCAAATGGACTGATAAAATGGCTTTTGAAGCTACCGTAAATGACCATAAAATTATTTTTGACGCCGATCCAACAGTTGGAGGAGAAGATGCTGGCGCACGTCCTAAACCTGTTATATTAGCCTCATTAGCAGGATGTTCTGGGATGGACGTTATTTCTATTTTAGCTAAAATGAAAGTTATTCCTACCTATTTTAACATAATCGTTGAAGGTGAATTAACTGAGGAGCATCCAAAGGTTTATAATAAAATTCATGTTGTTTATGAATTTAAAGGAGAAAATTTAGAGTATGATAAACTGAAAAAGGCAGTTGATTTGTCTCAGGACAGATATTGCGGGGTAAGCGCAATGCTGAAACTGGGTGCACAAATGACTTACTGCATTAAAATTCTGGATTAAATTCTTTGATTTTTGATAACACGTATTCAAACTCGCTTAAAATCATGGCTGTAGCACCCCAAACTATCTGATCTTCAATAGCGTAATAAGGGGCTAGGATTTTAAAACCATTACTTAAAGATATTTTCTTTTTTTGTTTTGTGCTTGTTTTAATTAATTGGTTGATAGGGTATTCTATTATTTTTTCAACTTCTTTTTTTTCTGGAATGAAATTCGGTTTTTGAAAGGTAATTCCAATATATGGATGGATCAAAAAATTGCTTGGGTAAACGTAATGGTCTGATAATTTGCCAATTAATTCAATTTCATTCGAATTAATTCCGACTTCTTCGTTTGTTTCTCTAAGAGCTGTTGCTTCATTATTTTCATCCTCAATTTCTCTTTTTCCTCCTGGAAATGAAATTTGACGGCTGTGAAACCCTTGATATTCAGTTCGTAAAGTTAATATTGAATGGACTTGATCTTTAAAAGGATACAATAAAATCAAAACACTACTTTCTCTGGCTGAAGAATAATCATTAATGGCATTTAATAATTCTAAACGGACTTTCGGAGCCATTAGGAATTGTACTTCTTTGCCTGGAAGAGGTTTATCTATCTCTTTTTTAAGATGTTGAATGAATGTTTCGAATGATTTCATAGTTTAAACAAAAATAGCTTTTTAATTGGAGACAACAAAAGTTTCTAAAACTTTTGTTGTCTTAATATGGTAAAAAAGTTTATTTTTGAATGTTTAATCAACTTTTATGTCAAAATCATTAAGTTTTCTTGCTGTTTTTTCAGTTTTCTTAATATTCTCCTCTTGTGGTAAGCATAAAAACCAAAATGAGAAAAGGACAGTGTTCAAATATAATGAATCCGCTGGCATCTCATCTTTGGATCCTGCATTTGCAAAAGATCAATCGAATATTTGGGCTATAAACCAGATATACAATGGTTTAGTTCAATTAGATGATAGTTTGAATATCAAGGCTTGTATTGCCAAAAGTTGGGTGATATCTGATAGTGGAATTACTTATACTTTTACATTAAGAAAAGATGTTTATTTCCATGATTTAGAAATGTTTAAAAATGTAAAAAGGAGAGTAGTGGCCTCTGATTTTGTTTATAGTTTTAATAGAATTTTGGATGAAAAAGTGGCTTCTCCGGGTGCTTGGGTATTAAATAATGTTAAAAAAACGACTAATAGATTTGAATTCAATGCATTAAATGATACTACTTTAATTATTAATTTAAATGAGCCCTTTCCACCATTTTTAGGATTATTGAGCATGCAATATTGCTCTGTTGTTCCAAGAGAGGTTGTAGAATTTTACGGTAAAGATTTCCGAAAACACCCTGTTGGAACAGGCCCTTTTAAATTAAAGCTTTGGAAAGAAGATGTAAAATTGGTTTTAACCAAAAATGAAAACTATTTTGAATTTGATGGAAAAACTCGTCTTCCTTATCTTGACGCAGTTTCTATCAGTTTTATAAAAGATAAACAATCGGCATTTTTAGAGTTTATCAAAGGGAATTTGGATTATTTATGGGGAATTGATCCCAGTTATAAGGATGAATTATTGACTCCATCTGGGAAAATGAATCCAAAATATGCTTCTAAGGTAAAAATGCTCGCAAATCCTTATTTAAATACGGAATATTTGGGATTTTTAGTTGATGAGAACTTGCCAATTGTTAAGAAGAGTCCAACCCGATTGAAATTAATTCGTCAAGCGATTAATATGGGCATTGACCGACGAAAAATGATTAAGTATTTGAGGAATAATGTCGGGACACCAGGAGTTTCTGGAATCGTTCCTGTTGGTATACCAAGTTTTGATTCATCGATTGTAAAAGGTTATGAATATAGTCCATTGATTTCTAAGGCATTATTAACCGAAGCTGGATTTCCGAATGGAAATGGTTTGCCGCCAATAACACTCAGCACTACAGCCACTTATCTTGATTTGTGTAAGTTTATTCAACAACAATTAAATGAAATTGGGTTTCAAATTAAGATTGATGTGAATCCTCCGGCAAGTTTACGCAGTATGATTGCAAAAAGTGAAGTGACTTTTTTCCGAGGTTCGTGGATTGCTGATTATCCGGATGCTGAGAATTATTTATCCTTATTTTACAGCAAGAATTTTGCTCCAAAAGGTCCAAATTACACTCATTTTAAAAATGCGGGTTATGATTCTCTTTTCGAAAAAGCCAGATCAGAAGTAAATGATTCTATTCGTTTTGAATACTATCGTGCCATGGATAAGATAATTGTAAATGAGGCAGTTGTGATTGTTTTGTATTATGATAAAGCGATGCGGTTTACTCAAAATAATATTTTAGATTTGGGAACCAATCCAATGAATTTATTAACTCTGAAAAGAGTGAAAAAGAAAAATAGCCTGAAGTAGAAATTGATTTTGCTTACAAAAACAAGGGATCTGGTGAATCAATTTCTCCTGAAAAAATATGTGCAGCTTCTCTACATCCACCATCACAACTATGTAAAAGTTTGCAGTCGACGCACATTTTAGGATGATAATTCTTCATTACAAATTTCTTCCAATAATCTTCTGATTTTATTGCTTCAATATCGCTAATATGGCCAATTTCAATAGGTGAGTGGTTGCACGTTCTTATTTTCCCAGAAGGTCCGACTACAAAAAAGTCAATGGCAGCAGAGCATTGCGTTCCAACAGATAAATACTCGTAATCATCTCGTTTTAAGATGCATTTTGGAAGTTCTGTTCCAACACTTCCATATCTTTTTGCAGTTGATAATACTTCTTCTGCGATATCAAGCATTTCGTTGGTTTGGTCGGTTGTAAGTAATAAATCTTGAGTGTATTTTAATCCACGACCACCTGGCAAGAACCGATTCATCAATAAGGAGTCTGCGCCAGCTATTAAGGCTTCGGAAATGGTTTCATATAATTCGAAAATGTTCTTTTTGGTTACGGTAACATTTACAGTTGTTGAAATTCCTTTTTCTTTTGCCATTTTAAAGAGCGAAAGCACATGCTGAGGATTTCCGGCTAAAGTATGGTCATGAAAAGTGGTTAAACCTGGCAAACTCATACTTAAATGAACATCGTATTCCTTACAAAAATCTAAAATTTCTTCAGTAACTATTCTGCCATTGCTTATCATGTATAGCTTTGGATTAATGATGTTTGAAACCAATGATCCATCAACTGTTTCGATTAATTCAGCTTTACAAGTGGATGCGAATTTTATTATTTCGAATATTTCTTTTTTTAGTAATGGTTCACCTCCAGTAAAAGCAAGATTGCAGACTCCCATTTCTGTGAGCATTTTTATTGCTGATTTCCATTCTTCTAAATTCATTTCTTTGTTTTTTCCAAATTTAGAATTCGGAGCTTCCCATGGACAAGAGCAAAAAAGGCATTCGTGATTGCATGCATAAGTCATTTCTAATACTGCAGTGGCAGGTAAGAAAGAGGGAGCAAGGCAGGAAGTAATTTTTTCTTCGGACATTTTAATTCTTTATTTACTCGGTATTTAATTAAAATTGATTTTAAAACAAGGAGTGATAATTTTTGATTTATTTTGGGCTAAAGCCCATTTTAATATTTCGTCTATAATCCACGACCTTCTTTCGACTACGCTCAAGAAGACGATCATGGTTATATAACATTTCATTTTTTTATCATCTTAAATAGTTAATCCTTGTTCGATATTTTTGAATTTATGATTATTTTACCCCTAGTAATTCAGTTAACCTTGGTATGTATTGTTTCATCGGTTCTTCTCCGTCATTGAATGTTTTGTGTTTTTCTTTTCCTTGTAAGAATTCTTTGATGATTTGTAAATCATTGGAAGTGATATCACAAACTTTAGTACTTTTTGTATCATCTGCGAATTTATAATCCATACATAAAATTGGCTTTTCTATACCTGGACTGCATTTCTTACAGAATTGAGATTCATCCAGCTTC
Organism: Bacteroidota bacterium; assembly: GCA_013377115.1. Classification (GTDB taxonomy): domain Bacteria; phylum Bacteroidota; class Bacteroidia; order Bacteroidales; family CG2-30-32-10; genus Cfx2-01. The sequence goes on from JACAAW010000039.1 coordinate 18,069, forward strand.
AATTCAATTTCTGTGATTAATGAAGCATTGGTCCGGCATTGTCTTAGTTCTCTTGAAACATACCAACCTTTCTGTTCGACATAAAGGGTTTTTTCACCACATTTTGGACAAACATATTCAGCACTGTCTCTTTCAGCCATAGCTGCATAGCACATTGCACCTATTTTAAGATCTTTAAAATCAGGAGATTCTGCTAAAGAATTGAGTTTTTCTTTAATGTAAGATCTTTTTAATTTCCCTTTTATGGAATCTTCAGGAGCAATCGTTTTATCAGTATAATGCTTTTTTATCAATTGCTTACATCCAATAGTGCCAAAAGAAATAATGGTTAAAATGCTAATAATGATATAAATATATCCCATAGTAATGTTTATTTAATGTCAAGAACTGTTTTTATTCTATCCAAATAGTCTTTCAAAGGAGTTTCATCACCGGTTTCACCTAAGTGTTTGTTTTTGCCTTTAAGGAATTCTGAAACCAATTCTAAATCTGTTGAAGAAATATTGCAGGTTTTATGTTTTTCGGTTTCGTCAATATATTTCAATTCAATGCAAAGTGCTGGTTCCTTGATTTTTGGACTACATTTTTTACAAAATTGCGATTCGTCAAGTTTAATATCAATAGCTTTTAAATCGGAAATTATAGATCTGCAAGATGGTATTTCTCTGGTGATGGTCCATGTATCATTTGTGTAAAGTGTTTTCGTTCCGCAAATTGGACAAACATATTCGGCTCTTTCTGGTGGACCAGCCATTTTATAACACATTGCACCTTCTGCTAATTTTGCAGGGGCTTCTGTTTTTGAAAGTTTATTCAGTTTTTTAATAATTTCTTTTCTCGAAAGTGCTTTTTTGATGGTGTCATCTTGGGAAATAACAGAATCGTTTAAACTATTCTCTTTTTGAATATTTGTATTTTGAGAAAATCCAGAAAATCCTAAAGTTACTAAAAATGAGCTTAGTATAATTTTGATTTTATTAATCATGTGATTTTAATTTTCGTTTATTTTAATATCTAAAAGCTCTTCAAGTCTTTTTATGTAATTTTTCAAAGGTTCTTCTGAGCCATTGAATGAACTGTGAACTTTACTACGGCTTAGGAATTCAGAAACAAGTTGCATATCCTTTTCGTTGATTCCACAGGTTTTGTGAACCTTTTTTTCGTCAGAATAATTAATTTCAAAACAAAGTTCTGGCTTTTTAATATTAGGACTGCAGTTTTTACAAAATTGTGATTCATCTAGATTTGCTTTAAGTCCTTGGAATGATCTCACATAGTTTCGACAGTCAGGAATCGTATTTGTGATTAAATATCCAAATTCAACAGCATAAATTGTTTTCTGACTACATTTTGGACAAACATAATCTGTCCGATTTTCGGTATAAGCAACATCATAACACATGGCTCCCATTTTTAGATTTTTGGGAACTGGATTTTTAGCTAATGCATTTAATCGTTCTTTAATACTTTCTTTAGTGAAAGGCCCTTTGATGGTGTCTTCTGGCGAAAGAGAAGGGTTTGCTGGTATCGTATTGTTTTCATTTGTTGTGTTTTGCGCTTGATTAACGAAGCCAATAAAAACCAATGCCGACGTTAATAATATTTTAATTTTATTCCACATAATTTTATTTATTATCAGTTATTTTTATGTCTAATAGGGTTTCGAGCCTGTCAATATAATTTATTAAAGGTTCTTCAGATCCATGATATCCTTTGTGAGCTAGACTTCCATTGAGGAATTCAGAAACCAATTCCATATCTGTTTCGCTGATTCCGCAGGTTTTGTGAGTTTCATTTTCATCGTTGTACTTAACTTCAAAACAAAGTTCAGGAGATTTTATATTGTGACTGCATTTTTTGCAAAATTGAGATTCATCTAAAACAGCATTAAAACCTTTTAATGAATTCACTATATATCTGCATGATGGAATGTCGTTTGTAATAAAAGAAACAAAACTTTCTGTATAAATAGTTTTTTCACCACATTTTGGGCAAACATATTCAGCTCTTTTTGGTGGTGCAGATATTTCGTAACACATTGCACCAGGATTTAGAACTTCTGGCCCTTTTGTTTTTGATAATTCAATCAATTTTTCTTTAATATGTTTTCTTGTGAAAGGTCCTTTAATGCTGTCTTCTGGCGATATTGAAGGTTCTGAAGGCTTGATGTTTTGATTTGTTAGCGGTTTTGAAAATAGGCTACCGAATCCAATCGCAACAAAAAAGGAGGTGAAAAGGAGAATGATTTTGCTTCTCATAATTTAAATTTTGTTTGTAGGATGACAAATATAAGAAATTCCATAAAAAAAGCATTTTTTATTACTTTGCGAAATGAAAACTGATTCGAAAAATCAATATTTTGAAATCCAAGAATATTTTGTACTTTTATTACCTGAAAATTGATTTGCCAAAAGGAGTAAATTGAAAATTGAAAAAAAAAACATGGAAAAAAGAGCTTTAATTTTAATCGTTTTAATTTTTTGTAGTAGTTTTATTTATGCTCAAACCAAAACAACTATTACGAAACCTAAATTTGATGAACTTTTCACAATAAAGAAAAATGATACTTTGTCCTTTAGTGATGGACTGAGAATCAGTTTTCTTGGACATGGTTCAAAAATCGCAGAGGAAGGCGTGGAAGTCCCTCTTATTTTGGTGATGCATTATTCCGTTGGCAGTTTGTCGAAAGAAAAAATATATAGCTTATTTGGTCGTTTGCCTTATGTTTGGTCTTGGAAGAATTATCTTTTTGTGGTTACTGAATTTGAATATGACGCTTCCATGAAAATGAAGGTGGCAATGGATTATGAAAGCGGGGAATAGGGCTTAATGTCGTGCCTATAGCACTTTATTGTTTTGTTTTATTCTATTTTACCATAATGCCGCCTCTCTGAGGCTTTTTCTGAGTTGTAATTTTTTTAGGATTAACGTTGTCCTTACGTTGGTTATAGTTTTGTTTTCCTTCTATTTTAACATAATATCTGATCTCATTGGCTTTTCTGAACTGTGATTTTTGTATTGTGATAATGTCGTGCCTACAGCACTTTTTTTTGTTTTATTCATTCGGTTTTACCATAATGTCGCCTCTCTGAGGCTTATCTGAGCTGTTTTTTTTCTTGTGCGAATGTCCTGCTTACCGAACTTTATTGTTTTGTTTTCATTCTATTATACCATAATGCCGCCTCTCTGAGGCTTTATTTGTATATTTTACAACCCAATTTCCAATCCATCATACGCGAAAAAAACATTTACTGGCAAATTCTTTTCCTCTTCATTATGAAGTCCCATTTGGTGACTTATATGCGTTAAATAAGCTTTTTCTGGTTTTACTTCTGCAATAATTTCTAAAGCTTCATCTAAGGTAAAATGTGAAATATGTTGTTTTTTTCTCAAAGCATTAATTACTAAAATTTTAGATCCAATAATTTTTGCCTTTTCGATTTCAGAAATAAAATTGGCATCCGTGATATAAGTGAAATCACCAATTCTAAAACCAAAAATTGGAAGTTGATAATGCATCGATAAAATTGGAATTATCTTAACTCCATTTATGGTAAATTCTTTATTTTCAATAGTATGGAGATTAATTTCTGGTACGCCTGGATATCTTTCTTCAGCAAAGGCATAGGAAAATTCGTTTTTAATATGATTCAACACTTGATTGCTGCCATAAACATCAATTGGCTTTTGCATGAAATAATTAAATGCTCTAACGTCGTCCATGCCTCCCACATGATCTTTATGGCTATGAGTTAATAATACGGCATCTAATTTTTTTACTTTTGCTCGTAGCATCTGTTGGCGGAAATCTGGACCAGTATCAATTACAAATTTCTCATTTTCAAATTCAATAAAAACAGACGAACGCAATCTATTGTCTTTGAAATTTGATGATTTGCAAACACTACAGTCGCATGCTATTACAGGCACACCTTGTGAAGTTCCAGTTCCTAAAAAAGTAATCTTCAAAGTTTGTTGAATTTTTATAATTTTGTGTAAAATTAAATTTTGAAAGTAAGATTCACAAACTTATTCTCTAATACATTAAAAATTGATTTATTAGGCATTGTAAATGAAGTCGTTAAAGATTTTTCTTGAATTTAAAATCATCGATTTTAGTTTCGTTGAAGTAACTATTTTCGATGTAATTCGAATTTTGATTCTAATTCTTTTAGTTTCTTGGTTTTTAAATATTGCAAAAAGATTTATCAAACGAAAAGAAAAGGAAAATATCATAGATAAAGGCAAGGTGAAAGTTCTTTATCAAATCATTAAATATTTGATAATAATTATTGCCTTATTTATCGCTCTTGATAGTTTGGGGGTGAAAATATCCATATTATTGGCCAGTAGTGCTGCCCTTTTTGTCGGAATTGGGCTTGGAATTCAGCAAATTTTTGGCGATATCATGTCGGGAATAATTTTACTTTTTGGTGGTGCGGTTAAAATTGGTGATGTAATAGAAGTGGATAAAATTGTTGGTAAAGTTACTGAAGTTGGAATTAGAACGTCTAGGGTTGTTACCATTGATGATATTGATATGATTATTCCAAATTCGAAATTGACTTCTCAGAATTTGGTTAATTGGTCGTACAACAATAATTTAACCCGATTCAGTATTAAGGTAAATGTTCAATATGGTTCTGATGTTGAGAAAGTTAGGCGGGTTTTGATTGAATCTGCCAACACCCATCCTCATGTTTCAAAGTTTAAAAATCCCCTGGTCCAATTTACTGATTTTGGTGATCATTCACTTTGTTTTGAATTGTTGTTTTGGAGTGAAAATATGTTTCGGGTTGAATATGTAATGAGCGATTTGAGATTTATTATTGATAAAAAATTTCGTGAAAACAACATTATTATGCCATTTCCTCAACACGATATTCACATAATTAACAAGACAATATAATCTTTAAAATCAAAAGGAGTTCTTTTTATTTATGATTTTGGTTTTATGATTTAATTCAGAGGTTTGGTAAAATCTAAATTCATAAATCTAAAATTATTTTCATTTTTTTTGCAAATAAATTAAGTTATATGTTTAAAAATATTAATACTGAAGATATTACAGAAAATATCTTTAAACTAATGGATAAAGATTGGATGCTGGTAACTGCCGGAAATCTTAGTTCTTTTAATACCATGACCGCATCTTGGGGTGGAGTTGGAGAATTGTGGAATAAAAGAGTTGCATTTTGTTTTGTTCGACCACAGAGGTATACTTACGAATTTATGGAAACCAATGATTATTTTACACTTTCATTTTTTCCAGAAGAATATCGGGAGGCACTTCAAATTTGTGGAAAGAAATCTGGTCGTGATATCGATAAAATGGCAGCAACCGGACTAATTCCATTTGAAACTCAAATGAAAGCAATTGGGTTTGAACAATCTAAAATGATTTTGGAATGCAAGAAACTCTATTTTCAGGATATTGACCCAAAGAATTTTCTTGATAAAAAATTAGATGCAATTTATCCAATTCAGGATTACCATAGGATGTACATTGGTGAAATTGTGAACACATTAATTCAGTAAAATTAGTTTATTTTCAAAAAAATAGAATAAGTTTGCAGGGTTCAGAATATTATCATTAATTTTACAATAAATTACTAATTTTAAGGATACTAAAACGTGAGTTTGATTGAAAGCATTAGGCTAAAAGCAGGAAATTATTTTCTTAAAAAAGAGTTAAGGAATTTACAAAGAACGCCTCAAGTTGTCAATTTCAAGGATTCGAAAACGATTGGAATACTTTATAAAGTAACCGAAAATAACGATTATAATTTTATTTGCGATTTTGTTAAGTATTTTCAAGATAATGGCAAAACCGTAAAAGCTTTAGGTTACGTTATTTATAAAGAAGTTCCTCATTTTTGTTTCCCCAAATTATCGTTTGATTATTTCACTCAAAAGGATATTGGCTGGAATATGATACCCAAAAATCAATTTGTAAAAGATTTTATGGATGATGATTTTGATATTATGATTGATTTGAGTATTCAGGATTGTTTTCCAACAAATTACGTTTCAGCACTTTCTAAAGCAAAATTTAAAATTGGTCGTTTTAATAGTGAAAATCAAAAATTCTACGATTTTATGTTGAATGTCTCTGATGAAACTTCCATAAAGGATTATATTAGTCACTTAACACATTATTTATCAATATTTAATAATTCTTCTCATGAGCAATAGTCTTTTCAAAGGTACTGGCGTGGCAATAATTACTCCTTTCCACAAAGATGGAAGTATTGATTTTAAATCCCTTCAAAATATCATTGACTTTCAAATATCTGGTCATATAAATTATCTGGTAGTTATGGGTACTACTGGCGAATCTGCTACTTTGACTAAGGATGAAAAAAACGCCATTATTAATTTCGTAATCGAAATTGTAGATAACAGAATTCCAATTGTTTTGGGAATAGGTGGTAATAATACACAGGATGTTATCAATAATATCAACAGTCAAAGTTTTGATGGAATAAGCGGTTTGCTTTCAGTTTGTCCTTTTTATAATAAACCACAGCAAAAAGGTCTTTATATGCATTATAAAGCCATTGCAACGCATAGTCCCGTTCCAGTTATTCTTTATAATGTTCCAGGAAGAACGGGGGTTAATTTAAAGGCTGAAACGGTAATTAAACTTGCTACTGAATTTAAAAATATCATTGCAGTTAAGGAAGCATCTGGTAATCTTGATCAGATGATGCAAATTATCAAACATAAACCTAAAGATTTTTTGGTTATTTCTGGCGATGATGCTTTGGCATTGCCACAAATTGCGCTCGGAGCTGATGGAGTAATTTCAGTTACTGCAAATGCATTTCCAATGGAATACTCAGAAATGATTCAACTTTGTTTAAAAGGAAATTTCAAAAAAGCTTGTGAAACTCAATATAAACTTGTTGATATCATTGAAACCCTTTTCACCGAAGGAAGTCCAGCAGGAGTAAAAGCTGCACTTGAAATTAAGAAATTATGTTCCAATAATTTAAGATTGCCATTAACGCCAATTAGCAAACCTACTTATAATAATTTGGCAACTTTGATGGAAGACTTGAAAAATTAAAAACTGACCATTAAGATAAAAAAGATACTTTCAGCTTGTGGGTTCGAAACCAAACTGCAGGTGATTGGGATGTCAAAATCTTTATTAATTTTTATTTTTTTGCAGGCACTTATTCCGGTATTGATCAATCCGATACCGTTACCATAAATGTTTTCCTTATCGGTAATTCCAACAAAAACATTCATTTCAATATTTTCAATATTAAAAGGATAGGCTGCTTCGAAATAAGTTGAATAATAGTTATTTCCCAAAGAATCTCTATCGTCGCCATATAAAAAGCTGGCGAGTGTTAATTTTAATGGAAATTTTTCTCCACCTTCAAAAATCAAAGCACCTTCGATTGAATGTTTGGTAGATTTCGAATCAAAATTAAAATATTTGTATTTTTCGGCTTTTTCGTCAGGTATGAAAAAATAGTCGTTTGCCTGAATTGTGAACCATTTATAAGTGTAGGAAAGTGATAAATCTACTTCGCCGAAATTTGATAACATTCCGTAAGATCCCCAGGCTCCAAACTTTAAACCACCTCTTTCAAGGTTAATAAAAGGTTGTACATTTGGTGTTGCATCATAGAGTTGACCTCTCCATAAATACCTGCTGACCAAATCGGCTCCCAAATCAATTTTTGCTTTTGTTTTAGTTGAATCTTGAGCAAAAATGCCAATATTCGCTATTAATAGTAAGCTTACTGAAAAAGCAGTTATGAAATTTTTGTTCATTGTTTATTGATTGTGAATAACAAATTTACAAATATTTGTAATTCAGGAACTAATTTCTTGCAAATTAATATAAGTCTCTGTAAGTTTGAGCGAAATTAAACCAAATCATTAAATTTCGTTTATCATGAAAAAAAATATCCTTTTTCTTTTAGCCAATATTCTTTTTTTACAAATTTGTTTTTCTCAACAAAAAGTAAATCAGTCGAATGACGTGAATATTCTTTTTGCAGATACTCCCGAAATCTATTTTAGTTTCAACGTGACCAGCAAAGAAGAAATATCAATTGTTACCAGAATTGTATCTATTGATAATGTTAAAAACAACCAAGTTTTTGCTTATGCAAATAAAAAGGAATTCAAAGAATTTGTGAAAATGGGTTTTGATTACAAATTATTGCCTCATCCTGGTAAAAATCCCGGAGCGGTGATGTGCAATGATTATTCGAATAAGCAAACAATGGTTTGGGATGTTTATCCAACTTACTCGGCTTACGAAACTTTGATGGCTCAATTTCAATCCAATTACCCAAATTTATGCGATATTGACACAATTGTTAATCTATCAAGTGGAAGAAGGATTTTGGTTGCTAAAATCTCTAAAAATGTACATACTGCTGAAAACGAACCCCAGTTTTTATATTCTTCCACAATTCATGGTGACGAAACAACAGGCTATGTGACAATGCTAAGGTTAATTGATTATTTATTAACCAATTACGGAACAAATTCTAACGTTACCAACCTTGTTGACAATATTGAAATTTGGATTTGTCCCAATGC